>CAVBOS010000145.1:0-4931 GCA_963597005.1 Lachnospiraceae bacterium | reverse complement strand
GATATGTTCTATGCAGTCAACCTCGATGGTTACGAGAATAATCCGGTTTCCGTTATGGATCCGTATGTCAAGTACATTAAGCACTTCCACTTCAAGCTCTTCGAGATGACAGAGGACGGCAACGAGTACAGTATCGACTACAAGGAAATTCTTCAGTATCTTCACGATCACGGTTATAACGGATATGTTTCCACTGAGTACGAAGGAAACAGATGGGTTCTCCCTGATAATCCGATTCCTGAGCTTGAGCAGGTTTCTGCTCATCAGAAGATGATTCAGCGTTTGATTAAAGAGATTGAGGGTTAAGGAGGTAAGTTACAATGTTTGATAATAATGTATTTATTCCCGGTACTTGCAAAAATGTCGTAGAGGACGGTAAGGTTATCGGCTTTGAGATGAAAACTCATATCACATATTACAGAGCAATTCCGCTTTCTATGATTAACTTTTTAAAGGTATCTGTAGACGGTGAGGAAGTTCCTGAGGAGGATATCCGTTTCACTCCTGATAATATCGATTGGTTCACTCAGAAGGAAATGGAAACTGTAGGTACAATCAAGTGGGAGTATGGCGCAGCCGCAACAGTTCGTGTACTTAAAGAAGGCGGTCTTTCTAAGGGCGAGCATCAGGTTAAGCTCACAGTTTGCACAAGAACAGCTTATATTCCTGTTCCGCTTGAGGGCTCAATGACAAGAACAGTCGTTATCGAGTAAAAGTTAAGAATTCATATATAAGATAAGGTCGAAGTTATGCTTCGGCTTTATCTTTATTTGTGTTTGTGGTAGAATGAACTTGATTTCAAGGTGTGAAAGGATTTTCTGTATGGAAGTTAACGGTATGAGTTTTAAGGTGCAAAAAGCCGAGATAATGGAAGAAACTATTCAAACGGAGCTTTTAATTATATTTCTGCTTGAAGGAGAAATGACGATTAAGTATTTGGGTGAAAAGCACAAAATGAAGTCGGAGGACATAATATTAATTAATCCCGGTGTAAGCTATGAGATTGTGAACACTTATCATGCGATTTACGGTGTTGCGTCCTATTCTATGAATATGATTTCGGCGGTAATAAACAGCAACAACACAATTTTCTACTGTAATTCAATGAATGATGACCGTCACTCGTATGAGGATTTAAGAAATATTTTGTTCGGTATGACTGCCGAATTTGCCGCAGAATCTCATCAGACAAGATGCTATATGGACAGCCTTTTGCTGAAGCTTCTTGATTGTCTTGTTGAAAACTATCAATTAAACAAAAAGAACCTTAAAGCAAGCGAAAACGATAACGATTACAGAATAAGAGAAATCATGCAGTACATTATGGCGAATCTTGATAAAGAGATTAGCCTTAATGACCTTGCCGCTTCAATGTTTGTATCTACCTCAACACTTTCGCGTATATTCAAGAAAAATATGGGCGTCTATTTTGCTGATTATGTCATGCAGCTTCGCATAAAAATTGCAATCGGTTATCTTGAATACACGGATCAAAATATGACTCAGATTGCGCTGTCATCAGGCTTTTCAAATTCGGCAACTTTTAACCGTGCTTTTCGCAAGGTGATGGGCGAGACCCCAAGTGAATATAGAGAAAAGAACAAGCAAAAAAAGACGGAAAGCAGAAAACAGGAGACAAAAATTCGTGAGGAGCTCAAGGAAAAGGGATATGATTTAGGCAAGAAAGACAGAACCTTAAATATAAATCTGAATGTCAAGGATTCAAACAGACAAAGCTACAAGAAAAATTGGAACAAGATGATTAATATAGGGCCGATTTGGGATTTGAACAAAGCGAATGTTCAAAGACATATAATTTGGCTTAGCGAGCATCTGCATTTCAAATATATAAGAATTTGGAATGTCCTCTCCAAAAAGATGATGATTACCGATGGAAAAGAAAATGGCAAATACAACTATGACAGAGTTAATGTTGTGTTTGATTTTCTTGTCGAGAATAATTTGAAGCCTTTTCTTGAATTCGGAAGAAGACCGGATATGGCGTTGCGTTCTGACGGTAAAGAGGTTTTTCTTGATGAACAGTATATTGATTTCGAGTCAAAAGAAGCCTGGCAAAAAATGATAGACAGCTTTATTAAGCATTTATCCGACCGTTACGGAAAGGACGAGGTTTCTGAGTGGATATTTGAGCTTGACAAGGATTTTATCAACAAACCGATTCCGCTTTATGAGGATGAGTCATATGACTTTTTTGACGCTTGGGCTTTCATGTATCGCACATTAAAGAAAAGACTTCCGAGCGCATCTTTTGGTGGCGTCGGCGGAGTTATTGTGAATGACGGTAATTATCTTGCTGATTTTTATGAAAGATGCGTTAAAGAAAATGTTAAACCTGATTTTGTATCATTTATCTTGTTTCCGTTTGAAATAAAACCAAATCTTAATGGCACAACAGACATAGACTACAGTGAAGATAAGCAGATAAGCAGAATAAAAACTTTATTAAAGCATTGTAAAATCGAGGATGCCGCAATTTATATCACTGAATGGAATAACACTATCTCTAACAGAAATTATCTTAATGACAGCTGTTTCCGTGCGGCTTACCTTGTCGAAAGAATGGATCGTTTTGTAGGAAAAGTCGATATGGTAGGTATAATGTCGGGCACAGACTTGGTTTCCAGTCATATGGATACTGTAGGAATTGTGAACGGCGGAATAGGACTTCTGACAAAGGATACTATCCGAAAGCCTGCGTACTTTGCTATTGATTTTCTGAACCAGCTTGGCGAACAGGTTCTCGACAAAGGCGAACATTACATTATTACAAGAAAGAACAGTGGAGATATTTACATTCTTTGTTTCTATTATTCTTGGTTCAAGAGAAATTATATGCTTCAAGAAGATTTAATCGATCTAAACCGTTATAATTCTATGGTTTTTGAAGATGAAAATCCGTTATACCTTAATTTTCATCTTGATAATTTGGAGGAAAGCGGAGAATATTACATCAAAAAGAGAACTATGAACCGCAAAAACGGAAGTATTCTGAACGAATGGGGTAATTTCCAATATGATAACAGACTGACGATTCAGGATGTTAAATACCTTCAGGGAATAAGTATTCCGACACTTACCCAGAATAAAAAAATAATAGCCGACAGCGACAGAACGCTTGATATCAAGCTTGAGCTTGAGCCGCAGGAAATAACGCTTATTCATATTTTCTGCAGTAAATAACAAAAACGACCCGTTTAAAGAGAAATCTTTACGGGTCGTTTTGCGCAACAGTGAAACCGTATTTGTTGCAAGGACGATTGTTCTTGCACTGGTTTCTGCAAGGAATTTGCAATAAAGTGAAAACTCAGAAAATATAATAAAGAGTAATAGGAGTAGAATATAGACAGTTGATAAATGCTTAATCAAGCAGAGATAAATATAAGAAAGTGAGGCTTTTTCACATGAGCAAAACCCTTCCGGTCGGAATTCAGGTTTACGGCTTAAGAGATCTTCTCGAGAACACACCTGAAAATTTCAAAAATGTAATGCAGAAGGTTAAGGAAATCGGATATGACGGAGTTGAGCTTGCAGGTCTTTACGGCTTAACACCTGAGTATGTAAAGTCGGTTCTTGATGAAGTAGGACTTATCCCCATTAGCGCACATGTTCCGTTTGTCGACATGATGGAGAATTTGGACAAGGTTATCGAGGATTATTCTGTTATTGGCGTTAAATTCCTTGTTATGCCTTATATGGCAGAAGAGTACCGTCCGGTTAATCCAGAGGGATTCGAGCAGTTCCTCCCGCTTCTCAACGAAGTCGGTAAGAAAATACACGACGCCGGCATGACTTTCCTTTATCATAACCATGATTTTGAGTTTGTTAAGCTTGAAAACGGCAAGTGGGGCTATGATGAAATGTTTGATTCAATCCCGCATGACAACCTTATGAGCGAGCTTGATACCTGCTGGTGTGATGTTGCTACGGGAGAAGCACCTGAGTTTGTTCATAAGTATACAGACAGAATCCCTGTTGTTCATCTAAAGGACTACATCAAAAAGGGTGAAGTAAAGAACATGTATAAGCTCATTGGAATCGACACGGAGGACGACGGCGGAGATACAGGCTATTTCGGATTCAGACCTGTCGGATTCGGTCAGATGATTTTGGAGCCGATTCTTGAGGCTTCAATCGAAGCAAATGCTCAGTATGTTATTGTTGAGCAGGATGAGCATTACGAGACTGATCCGCTCGAGTGCGCAAGAAGAAGCCGTGAATACTTAAGAATATTTGGTTGGTAATTAAAAATAAATTTATATAAGGAGAACAAAACCATGAAGGAAATCAGAATTGCTATCATCGGAACAGGTATGATTTCTCACAGACATATGACTGTTATCGAGAACTTAAAGAAAAGAGGACAGGCTCTTAGAGTAGTAGCTGCCGCAGAAATCGACAAAGATAAGCTTTTGGCTTTCGGTAAAAAGTACGGGATTGCAGAGGAGAACCTTTATCAGGACTTCCGCGAGATGCTCAAGAGAGATGATATCGACGAGGTAGAGGTTTGCGTTCACAATAACCTCCATACTTCTGTTGCAACAGCAGTTATGGCAGCAGGCTTTGACTGCTATTCAGAAAAGCCGATGGCTGCAAGCTACGCTGATGCAAAGATTCTCTATGATGCTCAGAAGAAGTACGGCAAGAAGCTTGCTGTTCAGATAAGCTCCATTTACAACCCGCAGACTCGTATCGCTAAGAAGATGATCGAGGAGGGTAAGCTTGGCAAGGTTTATCACGCAAGAAGCGTAGGACACAGACGTCAGGGAAGACCCGGCTATGATATGCCTTTCTTCAGCAAGGACTTTATCGATCCTGTTATCGGTGTTCACGGCCCGCTTTTTGACCTTGGTATCTATCATCTTGCACAGATGCTCTATGTTCTTGGTATGCCTGAGCTTGAGAGCGTTTAC
>CAVBOS010000144.1:0-4955 GCA_963597005.1 Lachnospiraceae bacterium | reverse complement strand
TCATAGCGGAAATCTCCTGAGGAGTATACTGCTTGTCGTCAACTGTTACCTTGTAATTTGTACCCATCTCTCTCTTGATGGAAGAAATTGTTCTGTCAGGGTTTGTGATAGCCTGGTTCTTAGCAATCTGACCGACGATTCTCTCGCCGTCCTTGGAGAAAGCAACAACGGAAGGAGTTGTTCTTGCGCCTCTCTGGTTTGCGATAACTACCGGCTCGCCGCCTTCAATAACTGCTACACATGAGTTTGTTGTACCTAAATCGATACCAATTGTCTTTGCCATAATAAGTTCATTTCCTTTCAGAATTATTATCTAAATTATTTTTACGAAAAGTGATTTTCTTGATTTGCTTTTAATTTGCTACCTGAACCATAGCCGGTCTGATAACCTTATCGTTGAGCTTATAGCCCTTCTGGAAGACTGCAGCCACACAGCCGGACTCGACATCCTCGCTGTCTACCATTCCGATTGCCTGATGAAGCTCGGGATCGAAATTGTCTCCGACCTCACCGAAAGCGGTGATATTCAGCTTATCGAATGCCTGCTTGAACTGATTTGCTATCATCTCGACTCCCTTTTTAAAAGAATCAAGATCGCCGTTCTCGAGGCTCAGTGCTCTGTCCATATTGTCAGCTACGGGAAGAAGTGCCTGTACCGTATCCGATACCGCATTTCCGTAGGTTGCAAGCTTTTCCTGTGCTGTTCTCTTGCGGTAGTTGTCATACTCTGCGAGAACTCTCAGGTGAGAAGCCTTATACTCGTCAAATTCCTTCTGAAGCTTTTCAAGTGCTTCCTTGTCCTTTGACTTCTTCTCTTTTTTCTCCTTTTTCTTCTCGGACTTATCGTCCTTGACTTCCTCGGAAGCCTTGGTTTCCTCAGTATTAACCTCAGTCTCCTCGACTTTCTCGTTCTTTATATCTTCAGTCAATTTAATTCTCCTTCCGATTTATATATCCTCACGGGTGAGCATCGTGAAAACCTCTCCGACTCTCTCGGAAACATATCTGACGCACTCGGTAACAAGCGGATAATTCATTCTCATCGGGCCGACTGCGGCAATTGCTCCCGCATTCACTCCGTCAATCATATATCTGCTCATCACTATCGAGCTGCTCCTAAATTCGGGTCTGCCGATTTCTGTTCCCACAAGAGTGTTCACCTGACCCGGTCTGCAAGTGAGAAGCAAATCAAGGTCATCGCTGTTTCCCAGTGTTTTGAGTATCGTTCTGACGGACACCTGACTGTAATCCTCATACATCAGAAGATTCATAAGCCCTGCGCTTACCGTCTCGGGCTTTCCCGTCTCTCTTGCCGTTTCAAGCAAAGCCATAAGCGGCGAGCTCATCAGCATCGCCATGTCTCCGAATGAAATTCCGAGCGACTGGATGAATCCCGGTGTAATTTCCGCCACCGTCTTGCCAGCAAGCTTCTCATTGAATATTCTGAAGAATATTCTCATGATTTCGTTTGTCAGGTCAAATTCACAGCGGAAAATTCTGCTCTTCATGGTTCCGGCTGAGCTCATCAGTATCAGCATTGCCGCCCTGCGGCTTATCTGCACAAACTGAACCGCCTTTATCTTAGCCGTTTGACCTCCCGGTGAGGTTGCCGCCGAAGCATATCCCAGAGCACCCGCCAGAGCCTCGGTTGCGTTCTGCAAAACCTTTTCTCTGTCATACTCCGTAATCGTCATCGTGCGGTCGATATAGTCTTTAATATCGCTCGGCAGCTCTTCTCTCTCAATTCCCGAGTTGAGATATTCTCTCAAGCCCTGCTGTGACGGGATTCTTCCCGCTGACGTGTGGGGCTGTTCAAGAAGTCCCAGATTAATCAGGTCTGCCATCTCATTTCTGACGGTAGCACTCGAAAAACCTATTTCCTCAGCAATTGATTTTGAGCCGACGGGCTCGCCGGAGGCACAGTAGTTTCTGATGACGGAAGCGAGAATTTTCTTTTTTCTCGGTGTAAGTTCCATCCTACGCCTCCTTTGTTTATCTTAGCACTCTAAAAGTATGAGTGCTAAACTGTGATTATAAGATACCACTCTCGGCTAAAAATGTCAATATTTTATTTGTGAACAATTTTTAAATTATCAATTTGACTTTTACTGACTTTAAAATTCACGATTAACCAATACATTTTTCTGCTCTTTATTTCTCTTTGTGCTTTTTGATTTAATCCCGTAGGGGGGCTAAAATGATTAAATGGCGGTCAAAGACCGCCACTACGTGATTGATTATATTTCTTTTTGTTCTGTATTTATCTTTATGTAAATAATTCGGTTGTTTTGGCAGCCTTTTTGTGTGTTCGATATTTTGCTTTGAGTGTAAAGCTCGGCTTTTTTATCGCTATGCTCTGTTTTATATTTCTATAATTATTAATTCTTAATTTTAAATTAAGCTCATATAACCTTGAAATCAAGCCACTTCTTTCCTCTGTATCGGAAGTGGAAGATGATTCCCCTTATGCACCAGTCGGCGCACATCGCAAAGGCAATTCCGATTACGCCCATGTTCATGAGTACCGCAAAAATGTAGGAAAGAAGAAGTCTGCCGCCGATTGTCGAGGCGATAGAAACTATCATTGTGAATTTGACGTCGCCTGCCGCACGAAGACCTGCGGAGAGACTTCCCGAGAACGGCAATGCAATCGAATTGAATATATTGTGTATTATTACCAGTATGAGTATCAAATCTCTCGTCTGCTGTTCGAGGTTATTGAAATTGAGGATAATGGGAGTTATCGCAAGTACGATAATGTTCCAAACGGTCGATGCAATCAGGTTGATAACCATAAGCTTCTTCATGTAGAAATATGCCGCTTCTTTGTTTTCTGAACCCATGCACTGACCTATTACCGTGATGAATATCGGTGCCATAGCCGCTCCGAAAACCGCCGCAAGTGACCAAATGCTCTGAGCTACGCCGTTTGCGGCTATCTGATATGTGCCGAACATTGCAACCATGCTGGAGAGAGCAACCTTGACAAGCTGGAAAATTCCGTTTTCCACTCCGTTCGGTACTGCGATACCGAGCATTCTTTTGAGAAGCGAAGAGTTCCACTTGAAAATATCTCTTGCGGTGTAATATATATCGTTCTTCTTTTTGAAGCAAAGTACGGTAATCACCGCCGCAGAGAAAAATCTTGAAACCGTAGTAGGTAATGCTACACCCGCAACACCCATTTTAAATACAAATACAAGCACGATGTTGCCAACAAGGTTAATGACATTTGATATTGTCGAAACTATCATGCTAACCCTTGTGTTACCGATACTGCGGAAAAGTGCCGCACCCGAATTGTAAATTGCGATGGTCGGAAATGATATTGCGGTGATTCTGAGATAAACAAGGCAAGCGTCCATGACGCCGTCCGTAACCTTTCCGAAAAGCAATTTCATAAGCGTGACATCAAACGCATAAACCAAAACGGTGATAGCAATGGAGATTACGGTCGATATCATTAAAAGCTGGCTTGAAGCCTCCGATGCAAGCTTTTTCTCGTCTTTGCCTATATACTGGCTTATGACAACCGCACCGCCCGAGGCAAGTGCCGTAAAAACATAAATGAAAATTATGCTGAATGAGTTAACAAGCGAAACTCCCGAAACAGCCTCTTCGCCCGCATATGTTACGATAAAGGTGTCCGCAAGTCCGACAAGCATGACCAAAAGCTGTTCAAAAAACAGCGGAACTATCATATCTCTCAACTGCTTATTTGTGAATATTCCGTACCTGTCTTTCATTATTTTGCCCTCGTTTCTCTAAGTTCTTTTTCTGATTTCATTTTAGTGTGAAAGTGTACATCTGTAAAATACTTATATCAAATACCCAGATATAAAAGATATTTATGCTAAATTGACTTTTTATTTGCGTCAAATTGATATATAATTTGATTATGCATCACTATAAATAAAATTGATAACACGGAGACAAAATGGAAGTTCGAACATTAAGATATTTTCTTGAAATAGCAAGAGAGCAGAATATAACTGCCGCATCGTATAATTTACATATTTCTCAGCCCGCACTTTCCCACCAAATGCATGAGCTTGAAGAAGAGCTTGGAATCACGCTTTTTACAAGAACAAACCGCAAGACGGTGCTGACGGAAGAGGGAAGACATTTTAAAATCCAAGCGGAACAGATTATTCAGCTTATCGAAAAAACAGAAGCTGAATATAAACAGGGCGAAAAAGATATTTACGGAGAAATTCATATAGGCGCAGGTGAAACCACGGCTATGGAATATATCGGAAATGCCGCAAAGCGTGTGCACGACCTTCACCCGGGGGTGAGGTTTAATGTATTCTCGGGAATTGCCGATGATGTCGTTGACAGAATGGATAAGGGACTCATAGACTTTGCGCTGTTTTTCAGACCGATTGACACAACCAAGCTTGATTACATTGAATTTCCCGTCAAACACAAAATGGGAATAATCGTAAGGAAGGACTCACCGCTTGCCGAAAAAGAATTCGTTACGGCAAAAGACCTTGAAAACGTGCCGCTTATCATAAATTCAAGAAGAGCGACAAGCCATGAATCGATATCGAAGCAGTACGGAATACCGACAGATAAGCTGAATGTTGTGGCGTCGGGAAATCTCACCTATAATAAGCTAATGCTTGTGAGAAGCGGACTGGGCGTTGTAATCGGATCGGGAAGCAACAGCTATCAGATAAATGCGTTCGCTAAATTTGTGCCGTTTGAGCCGACGATTGAATCAAGCATGATTTTTGCATGGAGAAAAAACTCCAATTTTTCGAAAGCCTGCCTTGTTTTTCTCGATGAGGTAAAAAAGGAAATAGAATCGCTTTCGGAAGGATATATTTAATATTGAAAAAATAAAGAAAGAAAACACAAAAGTTTTTGCCAAGCTTTTTAAAAAGCGAAACCAAAAACTTTTGTGTTTTTTCTTACTTCTGTTTATTTCTTTGGAATTGTCTGAAGCA
>CAVBOS010000143.1:0-5184 GCA_963597005.1 Lachnospiraceae bacterium | reverse complement strand
TCCTTATATTAATGCGCTTGTTGCCACAAAGGCTGCCGATGCTGCTGCAAAGGGCATAAGACTTGAGAGCAATATCTCTATCGGCGACAGCAAAATCAAGGTTATCGAGCTTTGCACCCTTATTGATGATGTCCTCACATGGGCGGTTAAGGACGCTGCTAAATCCAAGGCAGAGGATAAATTTGTAAGCTTAAATGTTATTCCCGCAAAGGGTCAGCTTGCGATTGAGACAACCCACACAACGGGCGAGGAGACTAAGCAGCTCAGACTTCACCAGAGAACCTTCGGCTACTTCCTCAAGGGACTTTTTGAGCTTAAGGACAGCGGCGTGACTGAGCTTAACAATGTGCGTGATATCGCACAGAGACACTCGGGAAGCATAAATATTTCTGAGGCTGGAAACACCACAATTGCAAGAATCGGAATCAATTACTAATAATATGTCGAAAACAACTATACTTAAAGAATTCGGAATAGAAACCGATGATATTTTGCGTTTCGGTACGGGTCATATCAACGAAACCTACAAAGTAAGATTTGACGGTAAGGACTATATTCTGCAGAAAATCAACAGCTTCGTTTTTCCGAAGCCTGCCGATATTATGGAAAATATAATCGGAGTTACTTCTTTTCTGAGAGACAAAATTATATCTGACGGCGGTGACGCCGCAAGGGAAACGCTTCATTTTCTGCCCACCAAAAGCGGGAAATATTTCGCTGTGGATGAGGACGGCTCATATTGGAGACTTATGGATTTCATCACGGGTACGGTTGCCTACGAGAAAGCCGACAGCCTCGATATGCTCAGAAAATCGGGCGTAGCATTCGGAAAGTTTCAGGCAATGCTGAGTGATTATCCCGCAGAGAAACTAAACGAGGTCATAAAGGACTTTCACAATACGCCTGTTAGATTTGAACAGCTTAAAACTGCGGTTCGTGAGAACAGAGCAAATCGACTCCAAACGGCAGAAAATGAGCTTAAGTTTGCACTTGAAAGAGAGGATGCCGCTTCGGAGCTCACCGATATGCTTGATTCGGGCAAGCTTACTCTAAAGGTAACACACAACGACACTAAAATGGCAAATATTCTCGTGGACGAAAAGACTGACGAGCCTGTCTGCGTTATCGACCTTGATACGATTATGCCGGGTCTTGTTGCCTATGATTTCGGAGATTCAATCCGCTCTGGTGCGACAACCGCACTTGAGGACGAGGCTGATTTAGACAAGGTGAATTTTGATTTGGATAAGTTTGGAGCTTATGCCGAGGGATTTTTGTCGGTTTGCGGAAAGTCTCTTTCCGATAACGAGCTTTATTCCCTTACTGTCGGAGCGAAGCTTATGACCTTGGAATGCGGAATCAGATTTTTGGCAGACTACTTTAACGGTGACGTTTATTTTCACACGGATTATCCCGAACATAACCTTGTCAGGGCAAGAAATCAGTTTAAGCTTGTCGCAGACATGGAAAAGAACACAGAAAAAATGCACGCTATCGTAAAAAAAGCGGCGGACAGGAGTTAAAATGTTGAAAAAAGGTCTTATAACAGAGATTATCACATGGCTGCTTGTCGGTGTTTTTGCGCTTACCGCTTTAGCTTACGGTTCGTCTCACGGATTCGGATTTGATATTTTCAAAAAAGATAATATCGAATCGGCAAATTCTGATAAGAAATACACCCAGGAATACACTCAGCCTGTTGATGAAATTTACAATATCAAAATCAACTGGAATGCCGGAAATATTACTCTTGCTTACTATGACGGCAGTGAAATCAAGGTGACGGAAAGCTCGGCAACTGAGCTTGACTCCGACACGAGACTCACCATCACAGAGGACAGCGAGGATTTGACCGTAAGCTGGAATGACGGCGAGAAGATTTACTATCAGAAAACTTTGCCTGAGCTTAGTTACAAGGATTTGACCATAGAGCTTCCTAAAGACATGAAACTCGGAGAGATCAGCTTTAATGTCAACGAGTCAAACGTTACGACAAACGGCTACACGGCAGACGAATTGTCGATTATAAGCAAGGGCGATTTGAATCTTCAGAATATCACGGCTGATAAGCTGACGATAAGCGATAAGAGCGGTGAAATTTATCTTTCGAATTGCGTTGCGGAAAACCTGAAGATTAATTCACAGCAGGGAAATATCACGGCGGAGAACTGCACAGCAGAGGACGCAAGTCTTAATTCCGTTTACGGAAATATCCGCTTCGGCGGCTCGTTTGAGAGTATGACAAGCAGTTCGACTTCCGGTGATATCGCTCTTACCACAAGCACAAAAACGAAGAATGTCACGGCTTATTCTGTCAGCGGCAATATGATCGTAAGCGTTCCGAATGATGTTGATGCACTTGCAACGCTCAAAACCTCCAAGGGCACGCTTATGAGTACACTCGGTGAGGTTTCGGGTAAAAAGGCAGAGCTCACTCTCGGCAATCCTGAGATAAAGACAAACGAAGAAAGCTCTAAGAGCAGTGAGGAATCAAAGGAAGACGAAGCCGAAGCTACAGCTGAGCCGACTGAGGAGCCAAAGTCAGAATATTATACGATTGAGCTTTCCACAGACACGGGAGACATAAGTCTTGTGGGAGCAGAAATCCCATCGGATAAAGAGAATAAAGAAAACTAAGAAACGATTAACCTGTCAGGCACGCTTGGCAGGTTTTTTGCATTTATTAAGTTGCTAAGTTTTTACTTATATGATATAATCGTAACTTAGATAATGAATAATTGTGTCTTGTAAAAATAACAGAAAGGAAATTAAAGCATGATAAACGTTCAGCTTTTAGCATATACACCCGAACCTGAAAAAACAATTGCATGTGCCGCTAAGCTTTGCTATTCACCCGCAGAGATTGATACAATCAAGGACGGATTGACAGACGAAAAGACGGCTTCCTTTATTGATATGCTCTCGACTATCGGCCACGAAAGTCCGATTGAGCACGCTTCTTTTACTTTTGGTATTGAGGGCGTTTCCCGTTCTCTTCTCGCTCAGATTACGCGTCACAGAATGGCATCTTTCTCCGTTCAGTCACAGCGCTATGTCGCAGAGAATGCATTCGAGTTCGTTCTTCCGCCTGAGATTGAGGCTATCCCCGAGGCTAAAGAAGAGTACCTCAAGGCAATGAAGGAAGACCAGGAGCATTATGACCGCCTTACCGAGATGCTGGAAGAAAAGCACTATGCCGATTTTCTCGCACAGGGCTTAAGCGAAAAGGCGGCTAAGTCCAAAGCTGAGAAGAAGGCAATCGAGGACGCAAGATTTGTCCTTCCAAATGCATGCACCACAAAGATGGTTTGTACTATGAACGCACGCTCACTCAAGAACTTCTTCTCCATTCGATGCTGTAACCGTGCACAGTGGGAGATAAGGGAGCTTGCAACTCTTATGCTCGCTGAAGTGAGAAAGGTTGCACCGCACATTTTTGCCAATATGGGTCCCTCGTGCCTTTGCGGCCCGTGCCCCGAGGGAAAAATGTCCTGCGGAAAGATGAAAGAGGTACGCGAGAAGTTCGCTAACCTTTGATTAACCGAATAAGACAGAATATTTTGAATATTGGAGAATAATATGAGCCTGATTGTAATTGAGGGACTTGACGGAAGCGGAAAGGGAACTCAGTCCCGACTTTTGGCTGAGTATCTTGAGAATAGCAATATCGAGAATATTAAAATTTCTTTTCCCGACTACGATTCTGATTCCTCGGCGCTTGTCAAAATGTATCTTGCGGGAGATTTCGGCACGGACGCAAATGCCGTGAACGCATATGCGGCGTCTTCGTTCTATGCGGTGGACAGATTTGCAAGCTACAATATGAAATGGAAAAAGCCTTATGAAAACGGCACGCTTATTTTAGCCGACAGATACACCACATCGAATATAACCTATCAGCTTTCAAAGCTTGAGCACAGCGAGTGGGATTCTTTTTCACAGTGGCTTTATGATTTCGAGTTCAATAAGCTCGGCTTGCCCGTTCCCGATGCCGTGATATATCTTGATATGGATCCGAGGGTTTCGCAGAAGCTTCTCACTTCAAGATATTCTGGTGATGATTCCAAAAAGGATATTCATGAGAAAAATTTAGAGTATCTCACAAATTGCCGAAAGGCGGCAGTTTACGCTCAGGAGAAATTCGGCTGGCATAAAATTGTTTGCAATAATGCCGACCTCGAACCGAGAACGATAGAGGAGATACACAGCGAGACAGTGGCTTATTTGAAGTCGTTGTCGCTCATTTGATAGGAGGAAATATGATTTATTTATTTCTTGCAGACGGATTTGAAGAGATGGAAGCTTTGGCTCCCGTTGACATTTTGAGAAGAGCAGGTCTTGAAGTAAAGACTGTCGGAGTGACGGGCAAGACCGTGACAGGCTCGCACAAAATAAGTGTGACAGCCGATATAATCGCAGACAGTGTCCGTTATGACGATATGGATATGGTCATTCTTCCGGGTGGACTTCCGGGAACAAACCACCTCGAGGACAGCGAGCTGGTAAGGCGTGCGGTTACTTATTGTTTTAATAACGATAAGTATATCGCCGCAATATGTGCCGCTCCGAGAATTCTTGGACACATGGGCGTGCTTGACGGAAAGAACGCAACATGCTACCCCGGTAATGAGGATGCGCTCACAAAAGGCGGTGCAAACTTCACGGGTGAAAGCGTTGTTGTTGACGGCAAGGTTATCACAGGAAAGGGAGCGGGTGTCGCAGTGAAATTCGCTCTGAAAATCGTAGAAGTACTCACTTCAAAGGAGACTTCCGACAAGCTTTTTGTCGGAATGCAGTGTGAGTAAGAAAGGAAAACAAAAATGAATGATCGCAATATGAGACCCGATCCGAATGCCTTCAGAGTTCATATTGAGGATGATGATTTTGACAATCCTCAGGATACTTTAGACAGCCTTAACGGTACTCAGCGTATAAATTTAAGACCCGATGTTCTCGATGAAAACAGAGACCTCAATCCTTACGACAACGATAAAAAGGAAAAGTCCGCAAGACGAGAGCACAAAAAGAGAGATAAAATCAAGTCGCACAAAAACAGACGAATTTTCAGAATTGTCTGGGTTTTCATGGTTGCTTTGATGGCTCTTACACTTGGCGGCTACTTAGTCGGCGGTGCAAACGATTTTCTTGCGGCTGACAGAAGTGAGGGAACGACAACTGTTGAGG
>CAVBOS010000142.1:0-5194 GCA_963597005.1 Lachnospiraceae bacterium | reverse complement strand
CTTTCTTCACTTACAAGCTACAACTACATGACAAAAGAAAACGAAAGTGCACTTGTCGAGAAGTACAAGGCATTGGCAGATAAAAATAATTAAGGAGAAAAAATGGCATACAGCAGGGAAGTAAGAGAGATTGCGGCTGAAAGAATAGCTCAAAACCGCAGAAATGCCGAGATGAAAGCCGACTACAACGAGGAGAAATTTTTCTCGGAATATCCCGAGGCAAGGGAGCTCTCCAGAAAGAAAGGGCAGACCTTCGCAAAAATAGGAATTGCCATGACCAAGGGCAAGGATGTAAGAGAGAATCTGGAGAAGGTCAAGGAAGAGAACCTCGCACTTCAGGCAAGAATAGAGGAAATACTAAAAGAGGCTGGCATGACAAAAGCGGACATCACGCCGCAGTACAGCTGTCCAAAATGTAAGGATACGGGCTATGATTCAAGCGGAAACCGCTGCGAGTGCTTCAAGCAGATGTGCAAAGTCGTTGCCTACGAGGAGTTCAACAAAAAAAGCACACTCAAAAACGCAAGCTTCGAGACCTTCGATTTCAAGCGCTATCTCGACAGCAATAACACCGTTATGCTTCAAAATCTCGAGGACTGCAAAAAGTTCGCCTATGAATTTAAGCCCGGTGCAAACGGAATAATCATGATTGGTCCCACGGGACTTGGAAAAACTCATTTGTCAACGGCAATCGGAAGAGTTGTGATAGAAAAAGGCTACAGCGTAGTTAGCGACTCAGCCTTTCGTCTTGTGAATCAGATAGAAAGCGAGAGATTTTCTGACGAGAGAGACAAAACAATAGCACTTCTTTCTGAAGCCGACCTTTTGATAATAGATGATTTGGGTGCTGAGAACCTGACGAATTACACGCTTGCGGCACTTACAAACATCATAGATACGAGAATAGCCAACGAAAAATCCACGATAATCTCAACCAACAGAGATGTGAAGGAGCTGGAGAAAACATATTCCCAGAGAATCGTCTCGAGAATGTTCGGTTATTATCGCCAAATGAGATTTTTCGGCTCGGACAATCGAGTGATTGCGGCAAGAACTTCTCTGCAAAGCGGACGGTGATATGATGAATTACAAAAAAACGGTTTGCCTTATGTTGACGGCAGCTTTGATGCTCTGCTTTTCGGGATGCTCGCTTTTTAATAAAGAAGAGCCGACATTTTCGGCAACTCCTTCACCGACGGAAGCAGTGGAGAGTGAAAACTCAGTAGCAGAGGAAAGTTCCGAAACTGCCGAAAAAAAGACCAAAATAGAGCTGAGCCCCGTGCCCACGGTGCTTGATACGGATTTTACGGCGGTCACAACGGATGTTTCCGATTATCTCGGCGATAATTTTGACGAGTTCAAAAAGCTTGCAAAGACTCTTAACGAGGGAAACACAAGCTTCGATTTTTCGTCTGATGATGCGGCTTCCAAAATTTTAGGCTGTGTTTCTGCTCTTCCCGTCTCAGATTATGTGAATATCGAGAATAATTCTGTGAATTATCTTGTTTCTTCAGAAGAAATAAAGTCAAATCTCAGTGAAATTGATAATTTCTTTCAAAATTTCTGCAGTGAAAACGGAATCGATAAAAAAATGACCGATTTCGAGAAAACCACGCTCGTCTATAAATACGTCTCTTCGTTTTCCTTTGATGACAGCACGGACGGGATGCTCGAAAGTATGCAGTACGAAAGAGGTTCCGACCTCGCTTCGGCAAGAATTTTCACATGTTTTTTGAATCAGCTCGATGTCGAGTGCCGACTAATTTCATGTAATTTTACTGACGGAAGTCTTCATTATTTTTCTGCCGCAAAAATCGACGGTAAGTTTTATGCATTTGATCCAGTGCTTGAAAATCAGAAGAACGGCGGAATAGGACTTGACTATTTTATGATGTCCTCTTCAAGAGCTCAGACGGTCGGTCTGGGTGCGGCTTTTCATTCGGGACGAGACGCATATTTTGCTAGTGAATTTTCTTTGACTGTCGACACAAGCAAGGATTCGCTCTTCTGCGATACCGTGCTTTGGAATTTGGACAGTGATGCAAATATACTCTATATATGTAAGGACAGCGACAATTACGGCGAATATTCGCTTTCCTTCAATACGGTGACATTAAGTGAAATTCAGGGATAGGTGAATTAAATGGTTCAGAAATCTTTCAGCATGGGTGTTTACGGCTTGGATGCATTTACCGTTGAGGTAGAAGTAGACATCAGCCGTGGAATGCCTGCGTTTGATATAGTCGGCTTGCCCGATGCGGCAGTCAAGGAATCGAGAAACCGTGTGCGCTCAGCACTTTTAAACAACGGCTTCAAGTATCCCGAGCAGAGAGTTACGATTAATCTTGCGCCTGCCGACATACGAAAGGAAGGCCCCGTCTATGATTTGCCGCAGTTCATAGCATTGCTTAAATCGACTGGCGAGCTTTATGCCGACACAGACGACAGTGTTTTCATCGGTGAACTGTCGCTTGACGGAACGGTAAGACCTGTCAGGGGCTGTCTGCCGATGACGGTTCATGCTCAGAAGAGCGGATTCAAAAAAATCTATGTTCCCGAGGCAAACGCAAGAGAGGCAAGCGTTGTGCGTGGGATAGAGGTATATCCCGTCAAAAATGTCAAGGAGCTTGTCTGTCATTTGGACGGTGAAATCAATATCGCTCCCGCCGTTTTCATCGAGAGTGACACGGACTACAGCGTAAATCAGCCCGATTTCGCTGATGTAAAAGGTCAGGAGGATGCAAAAAGAGCGCTCGAGATTGCCGCAAGCGGCGGTCACAATGTGCTTCTGATAGGCCCACCCGGTTCGGGAAAATCCATGCTTGCAAAGAGAATTCCGTCCATTTTGCCCGATATGACATTCGAGGAGTCAATAGAAACAACGGGTATTCATTCGGTTGCGGGTACGCTTGATGTTCCGCTTATCAGAGTGAGACCCTTCAGATCCCCTCACCACACGATAAGTGCAAACGGGCTTTCGGGCGGCGGAACTATTCCGCACCCAGGTGAGATAAGCCTTGCCCACAACGGTGTTTTGTTTCTTGACGAGCTTCCGGAATTTCCGAGGACGTCAATGGAAATTCTCCGCCAGCCGTTAGAGGACGGCAAGGTGACGATTTCACGAGTTTCTGGAGCGGTGACCTATCCGTGCTCCATGCTGCTTATTGCCGCCATGAATCCGTGCCCATGCGGTTATTTCGGACATCCGACAAGAAAATGCACCTGCTCGCCTGTTTCCGTCAGCCGATATCTCGGAAAGATTTCAGGCCCGCTTCTTGACAGAATAGATTTGCACATCGAGGTTCCGCCCGTTGAATATGCTTCACTGCAGTCCGATGCCAAAGAGGAGAGCTCGGCAGAAATTAAGAAGCGTGTACAGGCGGCAAGAAATATTCAGCTTAAGCGATACGAGGGAACGGGAATCACCTGTAACGCAAATGCTACAGCCGCACTCATTCGTGAAACGGCAAAATTAAGCGAGGGAGCGGATAAGCTCATGCAGAGGGCTTTTGAGTCGTTCGGATTTTCCGCAAGAACCTACGACAGGGTTATCAAGGTGGCAAGAACAATTGCCGACCTCGATTCAAGCGAGAAAATCGAGGCGGTGCATATGGCGGAAGCCGTTCAGTACAGAAGTCTTGACAGAAAATACTGGTCGAGAGAATTGTGATAATTAAGTTAAAATTGAGATAAACACAACTTTAAAGAAAGAGAAGAAATAAACATGATAAAGCTGGTTGCAAGCGACCTTGACGGTACGCTTATCAGAAACGAGTACAACAAAAGCGAAATCGATCCGATAATAATCGAGCTTGTAAGGGAGCTTCAAAGCCACGGCATAAAATTTGCGGCGGCAAGCGGAAGACAGTACGCAAACATCAGAAATATTTTTGCACCCGTTGCCGATGAAATCGATTATGTTTGCGAGAACGGCGCTCTTGTCGTGCACGGAGGAGAGATTGTATTTAAGGATACAGTCGACAGAAATGAGGGACTTGACCTCATAAACCGTATTCTGAGCTTTGACAAGGGCGAAGCATTGGTTTCGGGAGTTAACACCTGTTACATAAAGCCGAAAACCAAGGTTTTTGAGGACAGAATAATCAAGAATCTCCAGAACGTGACAACGATAGTCGATGATTTTGAGAAGGTGGAAGAGGGATTTATCAAAATTTCTATGTTCTATCCCGACGGAATCAGCGAGGAAATTCACTCATATTTTGATAAGCTTTGTGAGGACGGAACTTACACAAACCTCACATGCGCAATGGGCGGCAAGCAGTGGCTTGATTTCTTCCACAGAGATGTCCACAAGGGCACGGCACTCAAAATTCTTCAGGATTATGTTCCGTGTGACGAGAGCGAGACCATGGTTTTCGGCGACAACGAAAACGATATCGGTCTTATGAGAGGCTCAAAGTTCAGCTACTGCATGTCAAGCGGCAACGAAAAGACGAAAAAAGAGGCGCGCTTTATCACCGATGACGTTGCCGTGACGCTTAGCGAGTTCATCAAGACTCTTTGATAATTTTTGAGCAGAAGAGAGCTTATTTTAACAAATTAAGCAAAATTTCGGCATTATTTCAAAAAATATGTCACAAATTTGTGCTATAAGTGTTGACTTCTCTTGTTAATCGTGTTAATATTCAACCATAGAAAATTAGGAGTGTACCCTTGATGCCTTTTGACTACAATGAACTTTCAGACGAACAGCTTTGCAATCGCTGTGATGATCCTGAAGCATTTGCGGTTTTGTCCTCGAGATATTTGGGACTTATAAATTCTAAGGTGGCAAAGGTAAAAAGCTCTTGGTCGCTTGATGACGAGGATCTTCGACAGGAGGCTTTGCTCGGGCTTTATAAAGCCGCAAAGACCTATGATGCGAATAAAGGAGTGACCTTTGGCGCATATGCCGGGGTTTGTATCCTTAATCGTCTGAAAAACGAAGTGCGCAGCCACGTCAGCAGAAAAAATGTTTCACTCAATGATACGGTTTCACTTGACGACGTTGACGTCGGTGAAATAAATTTTGCGGATACTCCCGAGGCTCTTATTGAGGATAGGGAGCGTGTCCTTACTGTTTTAAATCAGATCCATATAACCTTGTCCGATTTTGAGAAAAAGGTATTGGCCCTTTATTTAAGCGGTTACAAGCGCAGCCAGACAGCAGAAATTCTCGGAATAACCACAAAGC
>CAVBOS010000141.1:0-5237 GCA_963597005.1 Lachnospiraceae bacterium | reverse complement strand
TTTAGAAACAATGGAAAGAGTAAAACAGAAAAATGCGGAGAAATCCGCTTAAATACAGGAAAAGGTGTAACCCTATATCGGGATTACACCATAATTCCTAAAATACTGCCTTATTAGACCGTGGCAAAATAACCACTGCTGTTTTTATAAATCAGTTATCCATATGAACTGTTTGTATTTTTGTAGTTTCCTTGCGCACGCAATAAATCGTAGTCGGAACTATATAAAGGCAAGCTGCAATCCAAGCCGCCTGATCAGCAAAGCAAATTGCAGTGAAACCGTAAGCTCCGACAAAACCGAGGCTGACTACGGTTCTTGCTATCATTTCCATGACTCCCGAGAAAACGGATCTGCCCGAATGTCCCAAGCCCTGAGTTACCATTCGTGTGACATTTAGTATACCGAGCAGCCAGTAGAAGAATCCGAGGTATCTTAAGTAACTTGCGGAAGCGTCAAGAACATCGACCGCACTCTTCTTGACGAAAATGAGTGTGAGCGTTCTGCCAAAGAATATAAGGATAAGACCCGCGAATGCACCGTAAGCGACACCGACGGCAACCGCCTGGAAAAGTCCTTTTTTGATTCTCTCCGGCTCCTTAGCACCGAGGTTCTGACTGCAGAATACCGAAGCAGCTGTAGCAATAGCGTCAAACGGGCACATTGCAAACTGCTTGATTCGCATTGAAGCAGTAAAAGCTGAAACATACACACTGCCAAGACCGTTGTTTGCCGACTGCATAACCATACTTCCGATTGCGGTAATGGAGAACTGAAGTCCTGTAGGAATGCCCATGAGCAAAAGCTGACGGACAGTCTCCTTTTTCATTTTGCAATCCTCTTTTTTGAGCCAAAGAAGCTCCATCTTTCTTATTATAACTATCAAACAGAGAATTCCGCTGACACCCTGAGAAGCGATTGTTGCGATTGCGGCGCCTGCACAGCCCCATTTGAGCACGATAATGCAGAAAAGGTCAAGACCTATGTTAAGTATTGCCGAGAATGCAAGGAATATAAACGGCGTTCTGCTGTCTCCGACACTTCTTAAAATTCCTGAGAGGAAATTATAAAGCAAAGTAAACGGTATACCGATAAAGATAACCAGAATGTAGATATAAGCGTCGTCATAGATGTTTTCCGGAACAGACAAAATGTGTAAAATCTGATTGCAAAGAATCACACAAGCTGCCGTGACAACTACAGCAATACCTGCTGTAATCACCGCACCGTCAAAAATAAAGTTTCTCATTGTGTCACGGTCGCCCGCTCCGAAATACCTTGCTACGGGAACCGCAAAGCCAGTACAGCAACCCATACAGAAACCGAGCACGAGAAACTGCACACTGCTAGTTGCACCGACGCTTGCAAGTGCATCGGCACCGAGAAACTGACCGACTATCGCAGCATCGATAATGTTGTAGGTCTGCTGTAAAAGATTTCCGAAAAGAAGCGGCAGTGCAAAATGCACCATAAGCTTCAAAGGATTTCCCTTTGCCATTGAAGTAAACATTTAATATTCCTCTTTCCTAATCATTACATATACAAAATCAACTCAAACGCAGAAGTTCCCTCGCACAAAATCGGCGAGGGCTCTTCTTTTTTAATCGTTATGTCCGCAAAAAATCACGGATGTTTCTTCTTTTTTCCGATGTGAATTTCGGGAATTGCCACATTATCATAGGTTATCGGCTCATCCTTAGCCTTATCATCCACATCAACCTCTTCACCGGTATGAATTTCCGGCACGGCAAGATTATCTGTTACTACCTTGTAATCCTTTAATTTGTTTTTAATGTTGTCAAACATTTACTTAATCCTCAATAATAGTAGTGGTTTGGTTACGCAAAAGCGTTAGATTATAAGAAATTAATGAAAAACGTAATAACTAAACTGTTGAGAAAATCAGCAAAGAGACTTCCGACCAATGGCACAAGAAGATATGACTTGACGGATGGAGCATATTTCTCGCAAATTGCTTGCATGTTAGCCATGGCATTCGGAGTTGCGCCCATGCCGAAGCCGCACACGCCCGAGCAAAGCACGGCAGAATCATAGTCACGACCCATGACGTTAAATACAACAAAATAGGTGTAAATGAACATGAACACGACCTGACCTAAAAGAAGTATAATCAGCGGAAGTGCCAAGTCGGCAAGCTGCCAGAGCTTCAAGGTAATCATTGCAATTCCTAGGAAAAGCGAAAGACTGATTCCGCCGATATCATTTATCTCGCCCATGTAAATTGTAAACTTACCCGAGAACTCGCCGATATTTCGGATGAAAGCCGCCGCTATCATCGCACCGATATAAATCGGAAAAGTCATTCCTGTCTTAGAAAGGAAGTAAGATACTATTGTTCCGATTCCGATAGCAATAATAAGCTGGAATGTTGCGGTAGGGTACATGCTTGTGTGTCTCTCATGCTTTTTCTCGTCCTCGATAAGAAGTGAGTCGTCTTCCTGAACAATCGTTTCAAGAAGATTTTTCTTCTCAATCAAGCGCTTTGCGATAGGGCCTCCCATCATGCTTCCCGAGATAAGGCCGAAGGTTGCGCCCGCCGTACAAAGGGTTGTCGCACCGACTATGCCGAAGTCCTCGAGAACGGGGCCGAATGCTCCTGCCGTACCGTGTCCGCCGACCATAGGTATCGAGCCCGTGCAAAGTCCGATAAGCGGGCTTACGCCGAGCACCTTTGCAAGACCGACCGCAAGGAAATTCTGAGCGACAATCAGCACAAATACCAATCCCAGAAAAACGATGAGAGATTTTCCTCCGCTTTTAAGAACCTTGAGATTAGCCTGAAATCCGACTGATGTGAAGAAGAATACCATGCATACTTCTTTCAGAATATCGTTAAACGAAAATTCGGCTATTCCAAAAGCATAAAAAATACAGGTGAATATCGCAAAAAGCACGCCTCCGACAACAGGTGACGGAATGCAAAACTTATCGAGAATTTTGAATTTCTTTTTCAGAAAGCTGCCGATAATAAGTACAACAACCGCAACAGCCATAGTCTGATACATATCGAGCTCTATCTTTATCATCGGTCATCACTTCCCTTCACATTTACACTGAGTCCTTTGGACTCGTAGTACTCTGCGGCACCCTCATGGAACGGAATGGTAATGCCCTCTGTCGAAGAGCTTTCATCAAATTCTATATCCAATGGTAAAGAATACTGCAGCTTCTGTTCATTGTCAAACAAAAGCTTTGTAAAATCCTCAACTGTCTCTGCGCTAAGCTTGTTGCTTGCAAGCAATACTGCCTTAACGCCGACCGTTGTCACTGCTTCAGTCTGTCCCTGATAGGTTCCTGACGGAATTTCAAGCTCTGTGTAGAAACCGTAACCGCTCATAAGCTTATCGATATGCTTTTCGTCAAGGCTCAAAATACGGATACCGCACTGCTTTGAAAGCTCGTCGATAACCGTGGTCTGAATGCCCGCCGTGCAGAAAAACGCATCAATCTCACCGTTTTGAAGTGCTATCGCCGCATCAGAATAATCAAGATTTACGGCGTCCACAAGGTTATCCCCCAGTCCGTAGACCGAAAGAATCTGCAAGGCGTTCTGCTCGGTACCCGACTCTGCTTCACCTGTGCTTACCTTTTTTCCCTGAAGGTCGTCAACCGAGGTGATGTCTGAATCATCACGCACCACGATCTGGCAAGCCTCTGTGTAAAGAGCCGCAACCGCACTGAAGCCCTGATAGCTGTTATCCTTATAAGAGCCTTCGCCGTAATATGCATTGTTTATCATATCAGCCTGAGCAATGGCAAGCTGGATATAGTCCTCGGAAAGCAATCTCAGATTCGCCGCAGAGCCTGCCGTAGTTTTCACCTCAAGCTCATATTTGCTGTCATCTGTGTTCATAATATTGGCGAGAGCATCACCGAATTCATGGTATCCGCCGCCGAGTCCCGCCGCACCTATCTTAATCTTATTACTGCTACTGCTGCAGCCCGTAAGGCTTAGCAGTAAAAGCAAAGAACTTAAGATAAATGCAGTAATTTTCTTCACATTTATCACCTCTTGTTATCTTTCTTGTAGAATGTATTCTACCACAAAGACAGGTGTTTTGTACAGACGAACAGTGTAAAAATATTTTATCCTTCAACCTAATTGAATTTGTGTCAAAGCTTTAAGATTTATGCTTTAATTTCCTTTGTGTTATACCTTGGCACAAACACAAAGAAAACAAAAATCGAGTACCGAAAGTCTAAATCTTCCGAATACTCGATTTGGTGCAGGTAACAGGACTTGAACCTGCATGAAATTGCTTTCATATGGACCTGAACCATACGCGTCTGCCAATTCCGCCATACCTGCATATTAAAATTATGTGTCTGTTACAGTAGTTTATTTTAACAATTTTATATTTAAAAGTCAAGTGTTTATTTTTCAAAAAAGGCGAAGCAGTTTTGTGTGCTCCGCCTATATTTTACTTTGATTTTACTCTACATTCTTAAGAGCCTCGCTCTTTTTGATTTTGCCGATTTTTATCATCATAACCGAACATACGACGGCATAACAAACCATACCGAGAGCAAAGCATTTAATATAGCATGTATTTGAAACTATATACGGAATATAACCCGATACTTCGGCATAAAGCACTGTATCAAACAAAAACCGCAGTGTTTGGTCGACAAGAGGAATGGAAATCAACAGCGATGCAATTACCACAAAGCTTGTGATTATCAAATACAGCTTTGCTATCTCGCCGTTTCTGAAGCCAAGAATCTTTGTCATGGCTATTGACTGCATATTCTTCTCTATAACCAGTTTTGTCATAAGATACATCAGAAGAACCAGCATAATGGCACCGAAGCCCTTATATAGCTCCATAAAATTGCCCATTGAATTATGCATCTGGTCTGATATCTTTGTGAGGTCGGCATCGGTTATAACGGTAGCAATATAATCGGAATCTATGTCTTTTATTTCTTCGTTTGAGAAATAGCCCGAGAAGTGATCCGCATTTTCTCCGAAGGTCGAATTGAATTCGTCTATATTCATAAATACCGACATAGCCGCATAATAATCATATGTTCCGCCGATTTTGAATGAATAGGTTTTATCCTTATACGGGTCTTTTAAAGTCAGCGTATCACCTACGCCAAGCTTAAACTTCTCCGCAATTCCTACGGAAACAAGCACCTCACCGTCAGGGATATCCAACTTGACATACTCGGAATCATCCGTGATACCGTAAATGCTTATTTCATCGGTTATAAAG
>CAVBOS010000140.1:0-5258 GCA_963597005.1 Lachnospiraceae bacterium | reverse complement strand
AATGGCAAGAGTAGCTCACAGAGAGGGCTATCCTGAGATCGGTCTTTACTGGGAGAAGGCAGCTTACGAGGAGGCTGAGCACGCAGCAAAGTTTGCAGAGCTTCTCGGTGAGGTTCTCACAGACAGCACAAAGAAGAATCTTGAGATGAGAGTTGACGCTGAGTACGGCGCAACAGAGGGCAAGGTTAAGCTTGCTACCCGTGCAAAGGAGTTAGGTCTTGACGCTATCCACGACACAGTTCACGAGATGGCAAAGGACGAGGCAAGACACGGCAAGGCACTCAAGGGTCTTCTCGAGAGATATTTCGGCTAATTTTAAAAAAGTTTGGGAGAGTGAAAACACTCTCCCATTTTTCTGTCCTTATGAAAAAAGCTTGCACCTTTTCGATGCAAGCTTTTGCTTTTATTTCTTATCACTCCGTCGGGTCAAGTGCCCACGGACTGTCGTAAACCAAGAATGGATCTATATCCACACATTTTGCGGCGTTGTGGTTTCCCGCAATATCCCATGCAACCGTACCGTTCAGGCAGTCAAGAGTTTCATAAAAATATTTCTCGTCCTTAAGCTGATAAAAATCTGAGCCCTCTGCGGCATTATCCAAAATCGGCTTGCAGTCGAAGAGCTTGATGCTTCCGTCGGTAAAATAAGCGTAAACTTCGAAATTCTCAGCCGCCAAGACCTTCTTTACCTCAGGCATATAGCTCAAATAGACATTTCCGTCTTCATTTGAGTACATATCAAGCGGATCTTCCGTTTGCGGACTGTCAAGAATCTCTGTGACCTCAACCGATATGCATTCATCGGGATTAAATTCACCCGACAAATCCCATGAGAGCTTTCCGCCGATGACATTGATTCTTTCTCTGAAAAAACTTTCGTCATTAAGTCTCTCGAAGTCACCACCGTTTTCCATAAGCTTTTTACAATCGAAAAGTCTGATTGTGTTATCGGACAAATAGACATAAGCCTTGTAATCGTCGCTCGCTATCGCCTGAACCGCTTTAAGCATAGTTTTTACCTCATCTCTTTACAAAATACTCCTCGTACCAAACAAGGAAGGTATAAATCGTCCAAACCTTGCGCCAGAGGTCGCTGTCTCCGCCGACATAGGCATCGAAAATCTTATTGATTTCTTCTACATTGAAAAATTTTTCGGCATACTCAGAATTGAATTTTGCCACAACATCGCCGTTGTATCTTGAATCTGCCATCCAAATTCTTATCGGAACGATGAATCCAAGCTTCTTTCTGAACGCAACCTCCTCGGGAAGAACCTTTGCCGCCGCTGTTCTGAAAGCAACCTTATTTTGCGTCTCGTTTACCTTGAATTTGGACGGAAGTCTTGAAGCAATATCGAAAATTCTCGTATCTGTCAGCGGCATTCTTATTTCAAGTCCTGCCGCCGTGCTCATTTTGTCGACATTAAGATAAATATCGCCCTCAAGCCAAATTCTTATATCGACATCACTCATTTTTGAAAGCGGATCTATCCCCTCGTTCTCCTCATAAATCGACTTGACAAGATTAATCGGAAGAACGCTTGGGTCGTAATTCTTAAGAATTCTCTGCTTCTCATCCTCTTTCATAATGTTAGTGTTTCCGACATAGAAAGTCTTGAGGTTGTCTCCGTAACGCTCGGCATTTCTGTACATATTGTAGCCGCCGAAAAGCTCATCGCTTCCCTCTCCGGAGTAGCAAAGCTTAGTGTGCTTTGCCGTTGCATTGCATCCGAGTGTGAAAACTATTGCCGATGCATCGCCGAGCGGCTGCTCCATATTATACATGGTGTACGGTACGGTATCAAAGAACATTTTCGGTGTGATAATAAGCTTCGAGTTCTTTCTTCCGAGAATTTCGGCTGTTTTTGCGGCAAGCGGCGACTCGTCAAAACGTGCCTCCTCGTATCCGCACGAATCTGACATCTCTGCATCTGATACGGCAAAAACATAAGATGAATCAACTCCGCCCGAAAGGAATGATTCTGCTGTTTCGTCAGGCGTCTTAACCTCTTTCATAATACCGAGCAAGGTCGAATGAATTTCATCTGCCCATTCATCGAGAGTTTTGCTCTCGTCGGGGTGAAACTCAGGCTTCCAGTAGCGTGTGATTTTAAGTTCTCCGTTCTTAAAAGTCATGTAGTGACCCGGCATAAGTTTTTTTAAGCCTTTGAAGAAAGTATCCTCGCCACCGACATATGTCAGTGAAAGATAGATTTGAAGCATCTCTTCGTTGAGCTCTTTTTTGAATTCGTCCTTCTCCATTATATCACGAATCATCGTTCCGTAAAGAAGTCTGCCGTCATTTGTGACATAGTAATAAAACGGCTTTGTACCGAATTGATCTCTCAGGCAGAAAAGCTCATCCTTTTCGTCGTCATAGAGTGCAAAAGCAAACATTCCGTGCATATGAAGAGCCATTTCACCGCCGAATTTCTCATAGGCGGCAAGAAGAATTTTCTCCTCTCGCTCCTCACGGGATAGCTCTTTCGATATGCCTAATTCTTCGCACAGTGCCTCCCAGTTTCTGATATGTCCTCTGTATTCCTTAACTGTAATCATATTTGTCTCCTTGTGCCACACCTTAGTGAAATTTGTGTTGGAATTCACATCATCAAGATTATATCACACAAACGCAATTGTATTCAAGATAACAGAGAATTCATTTCAAATTGTATGCACATGAAACAAAAAGCCCCGATTACTCGGAGCTTTTCGCCTTCAGTCTAATCAGTCGATAGCAGTAACCTTGTAGTCCTTAGCCTCGACAGCACTCTTGAGAGTCTCGTCAGAAACCTCTGCCGAAAGAGTAACTACGGCTGTTCCGTTCTCATGGCTTACGTTTGCGGACTCGACGCCCTCGATAGCCTCAAGAGTTTTCTTAACTGTAGCCTCGCAGTGACCGCACATCATGCCTTCGATTTTCATGGTCTTTGTCATTTTGTTTTCCTCCGTATTTTGATTTTCTTTGTATGTAAAAGATACTGCCTTATAGTCATTATCTTCTATCGCTTTTTTCATATCGTTTTCATTTGCTTTTGACGCAAGCTTTATTTCGACCGTGCCTTTTTCAAAGCTTGGTTTCGCTTCGGCAACAAAGCTTAAGTTCTCCAACGCCTTCTTGACTCTTGCCTCGCAGTGGCCGCACATCATACCGTCAACCTTAATGAGAACATCGGGAGCGTTTGTTTCTTCTTCTTCCGATTTTATCTCGATAGGCTTTATGTTTGATTTGCGTTTTTTGTCGTGCTTGGTACTTCTGATATTTACGAGATTAAGTCTTAGTGCATTCGTCACAACGCAGAAGCTCGAAAGGCTCATTGCCGCCGCACCGAACATTGGATTGAGTGACCAGCCGAAAAGATGAATATAACAGCCTGCCGCAAGCGGAATGCCGATTACATTATAGAAGAATGCCCAGAAAAGATTCTCGTGAATATTCGTGAGAGTCGCTCTTGAAAGCCTGATAGCCGCCGAAACATCGGTAAGCTTTGATTTCATTACGACAACATCAGCCGCATCCACGGCAACGTCTGCTCCAGCGCCGATAGCAATACCGATATCGGCTCTTGTGAGTGCGGGAGCGTCATTTATGCCGTCGCCGACCATGGCAACCTTGCCCTGCTCCTTAAGCTTTCTGATAACGGCTTCCTTACCGTCCGGCAGAACTCCTGCGATAACCTCGTTTACGCCAGCCTCTTTTGCGATTGCCTTCGCGGTCTGCTCATTGTCTCCCGTGAGCATGACAACATGGATTCCCATGTTCTGAAGTTCCTTAACCGCCTGAGGCGAATCCTCTTTGATAACGTCGGCTACGGCAATTATGCCGAGAAGCTTTCCGTCCTCTGAGAAGAAAAGCGGAGTTTTTCCCTGTTTTGCAAGGCTGTCTGCTTTCTCCCTTACATTGTTATCAACAGCAACAACGGACGAAATATATTTACCGCTTCCGCCGACAAGCTTTCTGCCGTCAAGCACTGCCTCAAGTCCGTTACCTGAAAGAGCTTTGAAGCTGTCCGTCTGTGACAAAGTGATATTCTTCTCCTCTGCCTTTATAAGAACCGCCTTTGCAAGCGGATGCTCGCTTTTAGCTTCAAGTGAAGCCGCTTTTTCGAGAAGCTCATTTTCGCTTACTCCGTCAATCGGAATAATATCCGTGACCTGCGGCTCGCCCTTTGTGATTGTTCCTGTTTTGTCGAGTGCAACAATATTCACCTTGCCCGTTTCCTCAAGTGAAACAGCTGTTTTGAAAAGAATACCGTTTCTTGCGCCCTTTCCGCTGCCGACCATTATAGCCACAGGAGTAGCCAAGCCGAGGGCACACGGACAGCTGATAACGAGAACGGAAATTCCTCTTGCAAGCGCATAGCCGACCGTCTGTCCGACAAGAAGCCAAACGATAATCGTGACAACCGCAATAGAAATAACAGCTGGAACGAAGATTCCTGAGACCTTGTCGGCAATTTTTGCAATAGGTGCTTTTGTGGCTGCGGCATCGCTAACCATTTTGATTATCTGCGAAAGCGTGGTATCCTCGCCGACTCTTGTTGCCTCACAGCGGATGAATCCCGACTGATTGATAGTAGCGGCAGAAACCGTGTCCCCTGCCTCCTTGTCGACAGGAACAGACTCTCCCGTAAGTGCCGATTCGTTGACAGCCGAATTTCCCTCGATTACAACTCCGTCAACAGGAACTGATTCACCCGGACGGACAACGAAGATTTCGCCTTGCTTTACTTCAGAAACGGAAACCGTAACTTCTTTGCCGTCACGCACGACATTCGCCGACTTCGGAGTGAGCCTCATGAGCTCTTTGAGCGCATCGGTCGTCTTTCCCTTGCTTCTTGCTTCGAGCATTTTTCCGACCGTTATAAGTGCAAGTATCATTGCCGCCGACTCAAAGTAAAACTCTTCCATCCACGGCATTGCCGCTTCAGCACCGCCGTGAACCTGAGCGTCCGTCATCATAAAAAGCGCATACACGCTCCACAAAAACGATGCGCCCGAGCCGAGTGCAACAAGAGTATCCATATTCGGCGCTTTGTGAATAATTCCCTTGAATCCGCTTATAAAGAACTTCTGATTTATCACCATAACGGCGACTGTCAGAAGAAGCTGAACAAGTCCCATGGCAACATGATTTCCGTCAAAGAAACTCGGAAGCGGCCAGCCCCACATCATGTGCCCCATTGAAAAATACATCAGCACGCACAAAAATCCGACCGATGCAATAAGTCTTCTTTTTAGCTTAGGTGTTTCCGTAT
>CAVBOS010000139.1:0-5280 GCA_963597005.1 Lachnospiraceae bacterium | reverse complement strand
AGGCAAAGAAAAATACGTCAAGAATGCGAAGCGTTCGCAGACGGACATTTTTCTTGCCGACTTATTCGCACAAAGCAAAATACCGAATAAATATAAAAGAGAAAAGCTTGGAAGCTTAACCGAAAATGCGTAGCATTTTTAGGGCAAACGCCTGTAGTTAAGCCGACAAGCCGAATCTTACACACTAAGAAAAATCGTAGAATACAAATATTGTTCTGACCAACTCCAAACTCCACACTTAAAAGATTGTTTGCGCTAAGAGAACTAAAGAAAACAAAGCAAAAGGGCGACCAAAGGTCGCCCTACGGGTTGTGTTAATCACACAATACCAAATCAGAACTATAATATTCTGTGTAAGTTCATTATTCATTTTTAATTAACTCAGAATCTCTGCCATGTGTGTCTCGAGAAGAGAACGAGCATCGGGAAAATTTCAAGTCTTCCGGCGAGCATGTCAAAGCTCATAACAAGCTTGGAAATTGGGGAGTAGAAGCCGAAATTTGCCGCCGGGCCTACCAAATCAAGTCCGGGGCCGATGTTGTTGAATGTGGCAAGAACTGCAGTGAAATTCGTCTCAAACGGATAGCCCTCTATGGAGAGAATCGAGACGGAAACTATGAAAATCAAAATGTATGAAACAAGGAAAACATTTGTGGATCTCATGGTTTCGTGTGCGACTGCTTTTCCGTCCATTCTGATGTTGGATACCGACTGCGGATGAATAACGTGCTTTACTTCTTTGACGATTGATTTTGCGAGAAGTATTATTCTCGAAACCTTAACTCCGCCGCCAGTGCTTCCCGCACACGCTCCGCTTATCATAAGCAGAATGATGATGTTCTTTGAGAATGACGGCCAAAGGTTGTAGTCACAGCTTGAATAACCCGTTGTTGTGATAACCGAACCGACTTGGAATGCCGCCTGCTGAATGCTTTCAAGCATATTTGAGAATATCGGACGTGCATTAATTGCTATAAGTGCTATCGATACGAAAATGAAGATGAGATAAACTCTGACTTCTTCAATATCAAATGCTTTTTTGAATTTGCGAAGAAGAATGAAGAAATATGCGTTGAAGTTGATTCCCGAGGCAATCATAAAGATTGTGATGATAACCTGCTGGGTAATGGTGTAACTTGCACATGAATCGTTTCTCACTCCGAAACCACCCGTTCCGACTGTGCCGAAAGTAATAGTGAGCGTGTCGAAAAGCGGCATTCTTGCTATGAGAAGTGCGATAATCTCGATAACAGTGATACCAAGATAAATGACATAAAGGATAGACGCTGTGGAGCGAAGCTTTGGAACTAGCTTGCCGACCTGAGGACCCGGGGACTCGGCTTTCATGAGGTTCATGTTGGAGCCGCCCGAAAGCGGAAGAAGTGCCAGCAAAAAGACGAGAACGCCCATGCCGCCTATCCAGTGAGTGAAGCTTCTCCAGAAAATTACGGCGTGGGGAAGAGACTCAACCTCCGGGAGTATGCTTGCTCCCGTTGTGGTAAATCCAGAGATAATCTCGAAAAGAGCGTCGATATAATTCGGAATTGCTCCGCTTAGTACAAACGGAAGTGCACCGACAAGCGAGATAATTATCCATGAAAGTGCCGTTATGACATAGCCCTCACGCAGATGAAAGATTTTATTCTTCGGTTTTTTCAGAATTATTATAAATCCGAGAAAAATTGAAATTGCGGCTGTGATGAGAAATGCGCTAAGGCACGCTTCACCGTAAATTGCGGCTACAAGTGCAGGCAAAAGCATGAGACCGCCCACACATATAAGGATATAGCCGAGAAGGTAGATAACCATTAAAAAGTTCACGGTCTGCCTCCTTATTCAAGTGCGTCACTGAAGCTGTCCAGTCCGTGACGAAGAGTGACGAGGATGACATCGTCGCCTACCTTTATAACATCGCCGCCTCGTGGGATGATAATTTCGCCGCCACGGGAGATACAGCAGATGAGCTGATTTGGCTTGAATTTGAGTTTGTAAAGAGGAACATCTGTGAATGATGTCTTTTCCGTGATAGAAAATTCAAGAGCCTCGACTCTGTCGTCAAGGATGTTGTACAGAGTTTTAAGTGCCGAGCCGCCCTTAGTCTTGAGCGCACGAACATACTGTAAGATATGGTCGGTTATGATAAATTTCGGGAAAACAACCGAGCCGATGTCAAGCTCCGCGAGTATATCGTCAAATTCAAAGCGGTTAACCTTTGTGATGATTTTTGCCTTAGAGTGCTGTCTTGCGTAAAGACCGAGCATCATGTTTTCTTCGTCCATTCCCGTGAGGGAGACAAAGGCATCCGTCATTTCAAGACCTTCGGAGAGAAGAAGTCTTCTGTTGGTAGCGTCACCCTTGATAATGGTAGCTTCAGGCAATTTTTCTATGAGATCCTCGCAACGTTTTTCGTCAAGCTCGATAATTCTGACTTCTACGCCGTTGTGTATGAGTGATTTTGCAAGGTAATAACCGAGTGTACCGCCGCCGACGATGAGTGCGTTTCTTGCGGGCTTGTTTTTAAGTCCGATAGCCCTGAAGAATTTCTTTGCGTTCTCTGTTGTGGCAAGGAATGACACCATATCGCCGTTGTGAAGGACAAAGTTACCGTCTGGAATGGTGATAGTGTTGCCTCTTTCGACACAGCAGATGAGGATGTCGGCGTCAACTCTCTCGGCAATTTCCTTGAGGGATGCGCCCTTGAGGAGAGAAAAATCGTTGAGCTCAAATCTAATGAGTCGAACCTTGTCATTGACGAACGACTCGATTTTCTGAGCAGCAGGGAACATCAATAGCTTCTGGATTTCTCTTGCCGTTGCGAGGTCGGTATTGATAATGGAGGAGATACCGAGCTGATTTTGAATAAAACTGATTTCCTGATTGTAGTCGGGGTTGCGAACTCTTGCGATTACTCTGCATTTGCCCGCTTTTCTTGCGAACATGCAGCAAAGAAGATTGATTTCGTCCGTTCCCGTTACGGAAACGAAGAGGTCGGCGGACTCTATGCCCGCTTCCTTGAGTACTTCAATCGAAGTGCCGTTGCCCTCGATGCCCATAATGTCATAAAACTCCGTGAGGTTATCGAGCCTTTCTCGGCTGATGTCGATAACGGTCACACTGTGCTTCTCTTCCGTAAGCTTCTGTGCGAGTGCGGTGCCTACCTTTCCGGCACCGAGAATAATGATATTCATAAGTTTCTCCGTTTACAAGGCTTAATATAGCCTAAAATAGAATATAGATTTCTCGAAAAGATTATAGCACAACAAAAACTAATATCAAGAAAATATTATAATTTAACTTCTTTTGCTTTCTGTTTAACTCACTAAGAGGGACAGAATATCTCTTTGTTGTGACATCTTGAAGTTTTGACACAAGCTGACGAAAGAGAAAAACGGCACAAATATGTCATTTTCTCCGATAATATCGGGTGACATCAACTTGCGAATAAAGAATAATAAACAAACCTTAATAAATTTTAATGTATCCATAAATAAATAAAAAAGCTTAAAAAAGGGGTGCTAAAATGTCAATTTTCACAAAAATAACTTTCTACGGATATTGTATTCGGAAAAGTGACGAAAAGTCAGAAATGTCAAGCGAAAAACTTCATAGAACCGAAATAATTTGTAAACAAATTCGTTGCAAATGAATTTAAATTATGTTATTATTATCACAATTTAATAATGGGGTAGATTGGTTTTATATTAAAAATTGACCTACTATCACATAATAAATTTTTCAGTTTATCAAATGAATCCGAAAGGAGGATACAATGCATGAGTAGTGTAAGTACACCAATGGTTATCGCTATGGGTATGATTACCGTTTTCGTTGTTCTCATTTGCCTTATCCTTATTATTACAATAATGGGCAAGATCATGGGCGCGGTAACAGCTAAGCAGAAGGCAGCGGCTCCCGCTCCTGCAGCAGCACCTGCACCTGTCGCAGCGGCACCCGTAGGAAACAAGCAGCAGCTCGTCGCAGTTATGGCAGCAGTCATCGCTGAGGACATGGGCACTGATGTTGGTCGCATTAAGATCCATTCGATCAGAAAGCTCTGATAAAAGCTTGTATCTTAATCCGAGCCGTAAGGCTCAAAAAGTCAACTTTTCAGTACTAATTTAAAGAGGCAATAGAACCTCGACAAGAAAGGAATATTTTCACTATGAGAAAGTATAATGTTAATGTTAACGGAACAGCTTATGAAGTTTCAGTAGAAGAAGTAACAGGCGCAGCAGCTTCGGCTCCTGTAGCAGCTCCGGCTCCGGCAGCAGCACCAGCTCCTGCAGCAGCTCCGGCAGGCGCAGGCACAGAGGTTACAGCTCCGATGCCGGGTAACGTTCTCTCTGTAAACGTTACAGTTGGTCAGCACGTTGAGGCTGGTCAGGCAGTTGTAGTTCTCGAGGCTATGAAGATGGAGAACGAGATTCCTGCTCCTATCGCAGGTACAGTTACTTCCGTTGCAGTTCAGAAGGGCGCAACAGTAGCTGGCGGCGCAGTCCTTTGCACAATTGCTTAAGTCACGGCAAATCAAAGCAAGCAATTTAATACAAAGGAGTAAAATCAAATGGAAGCTATTCAGAATTTCTTAAGCAGCACAGGTTTTGCTCAGGCAGCTAACAATCCGCTTCAGCTTGTTATGCTCGCAATTTCCTGCGTGCTTCTTTACCTCGCAATAGTCAAGAAGTATGAGCCTATGCTCCTTCTTCCTATCGCTTTCGGTATGCTTTTAACAAACCTCCCCGGTGCAGGCATGTACCATGCAGAGCTTTTTGCTGACGGTCACGTTCACTGGGATCTTTTTGCCGAGACAGCTAACACAGGTCTTATCGACTATCTCTACCTCGGCGTTAAGCTCGGAATTTATCCTTGCCTTATCTTCATGGGCGTTGGTGCTATGACAGACTTCGGTCCGCTCATTGCTAACCCTAAGTCACTTCTTTTAGGCGCTGCAGCTCAGTTCGGTATCTTCATCACATATGTTGGTTCCAGACTTTTAGGCTTCACAGAGAAGCAGGCTTCTTCTATCGGTATCATCGGTGGTGCTGACGGTCCTACAGCTATCTTCGTTACATCAAAGCTCGCTCCTGAGCTTCTCGGTGCTATCGCTATCGCAGCTTACTCCTACATGGCTCTTGTTCCTGTTATCCAGCCTCCTATCATGAAGCTTCTCACAACAGAGAAAGAGCGCAAGATCAAGATGAAGCAGCTTCGCTCCATCTCCAAGACAGAGAAGATTCTCTTCCCAATAGCTGTTACTGTAGTAGTTGTTCTGCTTCTACC
>CAVBOS010000138.1:0-5281 GCA_963597005.1 Lachnospiraceae bacterium | reverse complement strand
TTAACTTTGACAGCCTGTCTTTTTTATTATCGCTTCGCTCTGTTCTTTCGTTTTTTGCCACTGCTATTTATTTCTCTTCGTGGGCTCCGCCCACACCCGCACGCTTTTTGTAAAAAGCGTGGCAAAAACTTTTATTGCTTTTGTGTTAATCTTCTACTGTCGCGATAACCGCTATTCCCTCTTTTGCCGGAAGTTCAAGCGGAACCTTTCCGCTTACATTCTCGCTAAGAGTTTTTCTCGTCATCTCCCAGACGTCGATTATCTCGATTTTGTAGCTCTTATCCTTCGGCAATCTGAACGCCGCTTTTCTCGGACAATATCTTCCGTAATATTTTATAAAGAAGCTTTCTCCGATATGCCCTGCGCACGCTCCGTTTTTCCACTTGAGGTTCTCAGACTCCTCTGCTGTCAGCGAATTCATCAGTGCAAAGAACGGCGGCACATCCGACTTAACCGCTTTTTCCGTCACGTTATTGAATTCCTCGAACATCGGCTCGCTCCAAGGCTCGAGAGGTGCGTCAAGCGAATACATCAAGTCTTTCAGATAAGCTATTCTCTCGGGGCTCTTTCCGTGAAGTTTTCCGCCCTTTGCCCACCAGAGAACTTCGTCATCGCTGTAATAGGTTTCGCCGTGTGTGACATAACCGCCCTTGACAAATCCTTTCCAGAATCTGTCCGTCATTTCAAATGCCGAGATACTTCCCCACTCGTGCTCAATATCGCCCTCATAACAGCACTCGTCTATTATGACAGGTTTTTTGTATTTTCTCCACTCGTCCACCTTATGCATGGCGTTCGTCTGGATTGAGCAATGCGTGATATTCTCTCTTGAGAAATCGTAGATTTTCATTCCGTTGTGGTTGCTGAGAAGATGATGATACGGGTCATTTTTAACTATCATTTCTTCAATCTCGTACCAGTCCTCGAGCTTATGGTTAAAGAGGAAATCATACTCGTTTGCCATGCTCCACCAGACATACGGGAAAGCCGCAAGTCTTCTCATCGCATACTCGATATAAACTGCAATTTCTTCCATGCTTAGGAACGCAAAACCCCATCTGTCATAGGAATGCATTAGTATTAAATCCGACTCGATTCCCATTTCGCCCAAACGAACTATATTTTTCTCGAGATGATTCCAATATGCATAGCAAGGGCGGTTAACATCCCAGTCGCCGTTTTCGTCCTTCTCGAACGGATACAGCTTAGGGTCGTTGTGGTTGAAGTCATAGCTTTTCGGGAAAATGCAGTGTCTTACCTTATTAAAAGGAGCTTTTTCGAGCGACTTGAAGGTTTCTTCGATAACTTCCTCGTCCTGATGAACGAGAGCGTAAATCGTAGTACCGAACGGAAGATATTTTTCTCCGTCCTCATACTTGAACGCACAGCCGTCTGCGACAACCTTTCCGTGAGATTTCTCAGACGGCACGCATTCCTCGCTTCCCGATGCACTCACCGCACCGCTTACAGTCCAAGAATAATTTCCTGTTTTTTCAGGCAAAAATCTAACCTTATAGACTCCCTCACCGTCATAAAAGCCTTTAACTTTCTTGCTTTCTCCGCCTAAAGTAAATACTGCTGTAATGTCGGCAAGAGCCTCTGAGCCTGTCGGCTTTTCACCGACAAAGCTCAGCTCAAATGTTTCGTACTGTTTCATTTACACACCTATTAATTTTCATGTTTTACGCACGTGTAACCTTTGTTACAACAAGCTTTGCGTTTCCAAAGACGTGAACGCCCTCAATGTCGCCCGTATTGAGTGCGGCAAGAGCCTCATTGGAAAGGTTGATTGCGTCCATCTCGAAAGAAACGGTGTCTTTGTTGTCAGAAGCACAGAATTTTTTCTTTTCGCCGCTGTTGACAAGCTTGAGCTCAGTCGGCATTTCATCCAAATGACCGACAAGGTTATTAATCTCGACATCTGCAATCTTCTGGCGTCTTGAAATGTCGTATCCGCCGATTGCCGACTTTGAAACGGTAATTTCCGCAAAGTGGTCAATATTAATGACAACTGCAAGCGAGAAGAATCCGTCACCGATTTCACTCTCGTCCGAAACCTTAATATTAAATTCCTCGTTATGCTCTGCCTGACGAAGACCGATAAATGACGGTGTGCCAAGCTCGGAAAGTTCCTTATTTCTGCCGTTTATTGTCATTTTTCCGCCCGATACGGTCAAATCTTCTCCGAGACCGTCACGAAGAGTAAGCCAGTTGTTTGAAAGCTTATCTCCCTCGAATTTCTCCTCGAATACCTGCTTTTTCTGCTCGGTTACGATTTTTGCGTGCTCGGGGAAATCCGTGAGGTCGACTGTCTCCGTCGGAACTCCGTGATAGATTTTCGGCCAGTCGCTGTCCCAGATTACGGGATAGACGAGAGTTTCTCTGCCGATGTTTGTGATGAGAGAAAATCCGACATGTGCGGGATGCGTGCCAAGACAGCTCATCCACCAGTTACCGTTAACATCGGTGAAAAGGTCGGCATGTCCGATATTCTGAAGCGGCTCTTCCGCACGGTCACGGTTTGTGAACAGCGGATTAATTCCGTCTTCGCCTTTATATGGACCCCAGAGGTTTTCACTTCTGAAAATCGTAATCATATGACCGGCACCCGTTCCGCCCTCTGCGGCGAGAAGATAGTAAAAACCGTTCTTCTTTATAATGTGTGGGCCCTCAACATCTCTTCCGCCCGTGCCGTAGCTGATAATCTCAGGTCCACGCAGAATCTCTCCTGTCTCAAGCTTAATCTCGACTTGCTGGAGTGCCTTTGTGCCCTTGTCGTCAATGTAGCCCGTAAACTGGAGATAGGATCTTCCGTCCTCGAAATAAAGGTCGGGGTCTATTCCTCTTACGTCAACCTCGGCTCTTGTTTCTTCCCAGTCGATTTTGTTGTCAGCAGTCAAAGATCCTCTGATGATAAATGTCTTGAACTCTGCAAAGTTCGTGGTTACGACATAAAAATGATTTTCGTGGTATCTGATGCAAACGGCAAAAATACCCTCGTTTGACTTTGAGGTTCTCAGGTCTGCCTGACACGGTTTCTTAGCAACGCTCTCGAGGCTCTCCCAGTTAACTAAATCCTTGCTTCTTGAAATCGCAATGCCCGGGTAATACTCGAAAGTCGAGTTTGCAAGATAAAAATATTCGCCGACACGCACAATGCTCGGATCGGGATACATTCCGCGTCTAATCGGATTTTGATATTTCATTTTCGTTCCTTTCGCTGTAAACAGCTTGATTAGTTTTTTAATTCAGTTTCACACATTTTAGCTTAAATATGTAATTTTTACATATTTTTTCACTTTACACTCTGATTTTAATATATTTTATCAAATTAATCTATGTATACACTTTAGATAAATCCGCCTTTTTTTAACATAGAGGGATTTGATTTGACAAATCTCAGCCGCGGCTTCAATTGACTTATTCACCACAATTTTGTCTTTTGAAAATAATTTTTGGTGTAAGATGTAAAAAATTTACCGTTCAGAAAATAAAAACGTACAAGAATATTGTGAGCGGCAGATTTACAATGATATCAAAGATATTAATTTAGGTGTGTAAGCACTGTATCAAAAATCGGAGGCAGAAAATGGATAATCATATTTTCCCCTTTTTATGGATGCGCGGTGAAGAAGAAAGCGTAATCCGAACAGAGATGGCTAAAATAGACGAAGCAAACATAAAGTCAGTTTGTCTCGAGGCAAGACCGCACCCCGACTTTGCGGGTGAAAAATGGTGGCACGATGTCGATATAATAATTGACGAAGCTAAAAAGCGGAACATGACGATTTGGATTTTGGATGACGCCCACTTCCCAACGGGCATGGCTAACAGCGGCATGGCTAAAAATCCCGACAAAGCAAGAAGATTTTTATACTCACAGTTTGTCGATGTCACTGGCCCCGTTCCGAAAGCTCAGGTTGACGTTGATTTACTCACGACAAAGCAGGTCACTTGGATGGACTTCGGCAAGCCGACAAGCAAGCCTTATATCGATGAAACAAAGCTTCTCTCAGTCACAGCAACGAAAATACTTGAAGGTGACACAATTGACGGTGAGCCGATTGACTTAACCGATTATGTCTCGGACGGCTACCTCACTTGGGACGTGCCAAAGGGCACATGGAGAATAAACGTGAACTTCTCCACAACTGACATCGGAGCAAAGCCCGACTACATCAACTACATCGAGGACGATTCCGTTCAAGTGCTTATTGATGAGGTTTACGAAAAGCACTACGAGCATTACAAGGAATATTTCGGAAACATAATTCAGGGATTTTTCTCAGACGAACCGGGCTTTTACAATGTCGAGTGCTTCGACGAATCAAATCGCCTCGGCCTCAGAATGCCTCTCCCGTGGGGAAAAGAAGCGGAAGAATGTATGAAAGCCGCTTACGGAAAGGATTTTTATAAAGATATTCCGTATCTTTACGCCGAAGAAAAAAACAGCAAACAGGTCGGCATCCGCACCGCTTACATGGATGTCGTCAGTGGGCTTTACAGCAAGAATTTCAGCTCAAAGCTCGGCGATTGGTGCCGTGCTCACGGCGTGAGATATATCGGTCACATTGTCGAGGATTCAAATGCTCATATGCATCTGGGTCAGGGTGTCGGACACTATTTCAGAGCCATGAAGGGACAGGACATCGCAGGCATCGACAACATCGGCTCTCAGATTATTCCCGGTAACGCTAACGTTAACCGTCATCCCGGCTTTCAGGATTTGGGCGGAGAATTCTACCACTATCAGCTTGGTAAACTTGGCGGCTCGGCGGCTGCAATCGACCCCATGAAAAACGGCAGATGCCTGTGCGAAAACTTCGGAGCATACGGCTGGCACTTGGGTGTAAGAGATATGAAGTGGCTTGTTGATTACCTCGTCTGTCAGGGCGTCAACTACTTCGTTCCGCACGCTTTCTCAATGGCGGAATATCCCGATGTCGACTGTCCGCCGCATTACTACGCACGAGGAAATAATCCGCAGTTCCCTTATTTCTGCAAGCTTATGAAATATACTGACAGACTCTGCAATATTTTCTCGGACGGAAAGAACGTCTCTCAGGCGGCTGTTCTCTACGAGGCAGAAGCCGACTGGGCGGGCGATGCCATGAAAGGCTATAAGGTCGGCAAGGAGCTTCTAACCAATCAGATTGATTTCACTATCGTTCCGTCAGATGTATTCACTGATAAAAATTACTACGGCTGTAGGGTTAATGATGATACTCTCGAAATAAACGGCAGAACGATGAAATGCCTTATCGTACCGGAGTGCGAGTAT
>CAVBOS010000137.1:0-5291 GCA_963597005.1 Lachnospiraceae bacterium | reverse complement strand
GTCTGTGTAGGTACGGGAGTAGCCGTGGGTGCTTCAGTCGGCACAGGTGTAGCTGTGGGTGCTTGTGTTGCGGTCGGTGTGGCTGTCGGTGCTTGGGTAGGCTTTGCAGTCGCTTTAGGTGTCGATTTTGGAGTGGCTGTAGCCTTAGCCTTGGGTGTAGCTGTTGGTTTAGCCGACGCTTTTGGTGAAGCCGAGATAAGCGGCTTTGAGATTGCCGAAGCCTCAGGCTCTTTCTGTGCCCTTGCGTTTGGATTTGTACATGCCGCAAGCGACAATGCCGTTGCAGCCACAAGTACGGCTGCCAAAATTTTCTTTATACCAATCATAATCATTTTCCTTTCATTTTTACCGTTTTGCATTTCAAATATTCTTTTCATTTCCGATGTGTTATATTTCTTTTCCGACTTTAATATATCATCTCAAAACGGACAAAAAATGGACAAACGCAAAAATCCCCGCTCAAATGAACGGGGATTTAAAATTAATTAAACATTTAAACTATCAAGCTGTTTGATTAGAATGTCTGTGAATAGCCCACGATGAACCATGCACTGCCCGACTTGCTCATATTGAGTGTGCATGTGCCCTGATACTGATCCCACTCGTAGCAATCCATTGTAGCCGTGAAGCTTGTGTCTGTAAGATCTGTGATTGTTGCGTTGTTGAAATCACGGTCAATCTGATAGTAACCCATGCCGCCTCTGCGAAGGTAAGTCTGATTTTCTCCGCAGTCGAATGTCGGTTCACCGTAAAGCTGATCGAGAACATCCTGGCTCACGTAGCTGAGAAGCTGATTTCTGACATCATCGTTTGAGGTTGCGTCTGTTACGAGGTAGTAAGGATTTACACCTGTAATTACATCCATATCATCAGTTATCTGAGACTCGTCCATCAAACCGTAAGGTGTTGCTCCGCTGTCTGCTTCTTCCTGTGAATTATAAAGAGGTAAGTACGTTACGCTTGTGTCATAAAGTACATTGTATGTCTGATCATCGAAGCCGTTGAGCACATGGCACGGCATTGCGAGAAGATTTCTTGCATCCTGCTCTGAGAATCCGCTCTCTGTTGTCTGCTGTGGTGCTTCAGTCGGTGCCGGTGTAGCCGTAGGAGCCTGTGTAGCTTGCGGTGTCTGCGTAGGCGCAGGGGTCTGAGTAGCCTTAGGCGTCTCAGTCGGCTTTGCGGTAGCCTTAGGTGTAGCCGTTGCCTTCGGTGAAGATGATGTTTTCGGTGATGCCGATGTGAGCGGCTTTGAAATTGCCGAAGCCTCGGACTCTGTCTTTGTTTTTGAATTCGAACATGCTGTGAATGATAATGCCATTGCTGCGACGAGAACACCCGCCATAATTTTTTTAATGCTGATCATAGTTGTTTTTTCTCCTTTCATTTTTAACCGTCTGCATTTAATTTTTCTTTGTTTGTTTTTGTTTTGTTTTTTATTTGTTGTTTAATCTTTGATTTAAATATACTACTTCAATAGGGACAATTCAAGGACAAGCTGTTGTTCTTAATAAATTTTGCCTTGACTATCTGTAATTTTGGTTATTTTTTCACAGCTTTATCAGAAGTTCTGTGAATATCCCACGATGTACCAGCTGTCGCCTGATTTGCTCATATCGAGTGTGCATGTACCGACATAGTTTTCTACGCTGAACATATAGCAATCCATTGTAGCCGTGAAGCTTGTATCTGTTACATTTGAGATTGTTGCGTTCGAATAATCACGATCTATCGGAGCATATCCTATATTTTCTCTCTTGAGGTATGTTGTGTCGCCGTAATCGTAAAGCGGTATGCCATAAAGCTGATTTAAGACGTCCTCACTCATATAATTGAGAAGATCATTTCTTGCCTCCTGATCACTGCTTACGCTTGTTACTTGGTAGTAGAAGGTTGAATCATCTGTAAATGTGTCGTCGGTGATTTCATCTTCAGGTACAAGGTAATCGGGGTCTGTTGCTCCGACTTCATCCGCATTGTACCATACTCCCTTGTACACGGTATCGTAACTGTACTCTACGCCATAGCTGTCATCATCGAATCCCGAAAGAACAGCACAGTGATATGATAGAATATCTTTTGCTTCCTCTGTCGAAATTCCGCTGTACGTTGACTGATTTTCTGTTGATTGATTGTCGTTTTGTGAATTTGTCTGAGTAGTGGTTGTTGTCGCTGTCGATGCCGCCTTAGCCTGCTGTACCTTGTTTGCCGATTTTGAGTTTGAACACGCCGTAATCGAAACCGCCATTGCCGCTACGAGTACTCCTGCCATAATTTTTTTGATTGCTAACATAATTGTTCTCCTTTCGTTTTACCGTTTGTTGTTTTTTCTTTCTGTTGTTTTTTTGTTTTTGTTGTTTTCTTGACTTAAGTATATACCGCCACTGCGGACAAAAAAAGGACAAATAAAAGTCGCAGAAAACAAATTTCTGCGACTTTGTAAAATAAATATGTTTATTTTGCGACAATCAATATTCAACCGTTACCCATTCGCCCTTTTCGCTTGATTCAAAGCATGCTGTGATAACAGAAAGAGTGTTGTGTCCGTCCTGACCTGTGATAAGCGGCTCGCGGTTCTCGATTATTGAAGAAACAAACTCATCGATAATACCCGACTTTGTCTGATTATCGTTGGTCTGCATTTTAGAGACGGTATATTTAACGGTAGTGTGATCTCTCATCTCAAGAACGATGTCATCGACATAATCTCCGAAAATCTTCATGACGCCCTTTGTTCCGTAAATAACCGTTGAATTATCCTCGTCACCGTAGTTTGTCCATGAAACATGCATGATGCCGGGCACGCCGTTTGTCATTTTGAAAAAGCAAAATGCATTGTCGTCAACACCGATAAGGTTTCCGTCAGGGCCTCTCTTATCGAGCGTCATAATAGTTGCGTTCACCTTTTCAAATTCCGAACCGAGAAGAAAACGAATGATGTCAATCTTGTGTGCACCGAGATCTCCCATTGCGCCGAAATTTGCCTTTGTCTTATCGAAAAACCAAGTGGAATTGTTAGATGTGATTGACCAGTTCTCGGGGCCCGAATGCTTGAAATTCGACTGAACGGAAATTATATCGCCGATAGCTCCGCTGTCCAAAACCTCTTTCGCTCTCTTGTGAGTGGGATTAAGTCTCTGGTTGTGACCGACCATGAGAATCTTGCCGACCTCTTTAGCCTTTTCGATCATTTTCTTTGAGTCGGCTGTATCAAGTGCAATCGGCTTTTCGCAAAGAACGTGCTTACCGCTCTCGAGTGCCTTTAATGTGTATTCGGCATGAGTGAAATTCGGCGAACAAACGGAAACCGCCTCTATTTCAGGGTCTTCGAGAAGCTCGTCAACAGAATTATATGCCTTGCAGCCTATTGCCATGGCAATCTGAATGCATCTCTGCTGGTTAAAGTCATACACGCCGATTATCTCGGCATTGGGATTTTCGTCATATTCGGGAGCGTGACGGGTCTGAGTGATTTTTCCGCAGCCGATGATTCCGACCTTTACCTTCTTCTGATTTTTCTTGTTGAAATTGAAATTAAGTGCCATGTGAAATACACCTCTTAATTAACTATACACTTTGTTTTTCTGAGTAATTTTCGTTCAATCAAATAACAAGCAAAATTTATCTTTCAGTGTAAATCGTGTCTACTCTGACCTTTCTTGACGGCATATCGGGAGCTTTTATTCTTGAAAGCGCCATGCTGACCGCCTCAATACCGATTTTTTCATAGTCAAGAGAAACACTCGAAATTTCAGGCGAAAGCACCTTTGCAATGGTATCATCATAGCCGGCTATCAAAAAATCATCAGGAATTCTCAGTCCAATCGGATAGACATACTGCATAAAGCCCGCCGCTATCAAATCAGATGTGCAAAACACTGCGTCAAACTCCACGCCGTTCTCCAAAAGGTGCTTTGCGGCACGGTAGCCGTTCTCTGAATTATAGACATCGATAAACCGGATAAGCCTATCATCCCTCTCGATTCCCGCATCCTTAAGTGCCGCCAAATAACCCTCAAAACGCTCTCCCTCAACGTCGTCATTGGGGTGGCATCCGACAAAAGCAACTTTTTTCGCACCCTTTTTAATCATTCCGCCCGTAGCTTTCTTTGCTCCGTCTATGTCATTGATATAAACGCCGTCAGTCTTGGGAATATCTATACAACGCTCTATCATAACTATAGGAATTTTAGCGTTCTGAATTTTCTCGAGGTACTCTTTATCAATATCTGGCATAGAAATAATCATGAGTGCATCAACCTTTCGTGAGATGAACTCGTCAATCTCGTTTTCCATGCTTCCCGAATAATGAGTGAGTATAAAGCAGTTGTAGCCTGCCGACTCAATCGCTCTTGTCAGCCCTCTCTCGATAGAAACGAAAACCTGATTGGCATTAAAACGCATAAAAATACCGATAAGCTTAGATTCGCTCTGCTTGAGTGAACGTGCCATTTTATTGGGAACATATCCGAGCTTTTTGATTGCCGCCTGAACCCTCTCTCTTTTCTCCTGACTTACATAGCCACCGTTGAGAACTCTGCCGACCGTAGTCAGCGCTACACCCGCCTCCTTAGCGACATCCGACATAGTTGAGTTAGCCATAATGCAATTCCTTTCATATCAAAACAGATATCCAAAATCATCTGTAAATTTCCGTGAAGTTTTTATGGCATCGTTACCATATATTGCATTTTAACATACTTACTTTTCGGTGTCAATCACACTGTGAAATTTCCTTGTTAATTTTATGGTTACGATACCATAGTCTTCAAAAAATAAATTGCTTCAAAACATCTCAAAGCAAATCGAAATTTAATAAATATGTGGTATCGTTGCCACACCGATATTATAGTCGTATTACACCTGATTGTCAACAGAAAACTATTTAATTAATAATTAGCTATGAAATTATCGTCATTCCCGTAGGGGCGACCTTCGGTCGCCCTCGCACCATTTTAAAAATGATAAAGGGCGGTCAAAGACCGCCTTTATGGGATTATTCTGTATTTCTCTTTGTGTAAATCGGTCGGCTTGTCGGCTTAACTACGGGCATTCGCCCTGAAAATGCTATGCATTTTCGGTTAAGCTTCCAAGCCTGTCTTTTTTACATTCGTTATTTCTCTTTGCAAAACCAATCCGCAAAATCAAATGCCCGTCTGCGAATGCTTCGCATTCTTGACGTATTTTATTTTGCTGTCTTTTTATTTATCGCTTCGCTCTGTTCTTTCGTTTTTTTTCACTGCTATTTATTTCTCTTCGTGGGCTCTGCCCACACCCGTTCGCTTTTTGTAAAA
>CAVBOS010000136.1:0-5397 GCA_963597005.1 Lachnospiraceae bacterium | reverse complement strand
ATATGGACGGAACGATTTATCTCGGAAACAAGCTTTTTCCATATACAAAGGATTTTTTGAGTGCCGTTAAAAATAGCGGAAGAGACTTCTGCTTTTTCACCAACAACAGCTCAAAGAACTTCAAATCATATATAGATAAGCTTGATAAAATGGGAATCAGCGTCAGAGACGATCAGATGCTCATTTCAAACGGAGTTATGACCGATTGGCTAAACGAAAACCGCCACGGACAAAAAGCGTATGTTGTCGGCCACCAGACCTTGAAAACGCCGTAAAGCAAGCGGGAATTAAAATAAGCGAAACTGATGCAGACTATGTTCTCCTCGGTTTCGACACAACACTCAATTACGAAAAGCTTGTTAAAGCGTGCGATTTTGTGAGAGACGGAAAAGAAATCTTCGGACTAAATCCCGACTTCAATTGTCCGACCGAAACGGGATTTATCCCCGACTGCGGCTCAATGGCGGCGCTTGTGAAAGCCTCAACGGGCGTTCAGTGCGAATTTTTCGGAAAACCCTCACACCACACACTTGACTATATGCTAAAAGCTACAGGCTGTAAAGAAAACGAGCTTTGCGTAATAGGCGACCGACTTTATACCGATATTGCCGTGGCTGACAGAACCAAAGTTACTTCAATATTGGTTCTCAGCGGAGAAAGCAGTCTTTCAGACATCGCTAAAAGCAAGTTCAAGCCTGATTTAATCGTAAATAATATAGGTGAGCTCATTTCTTACTTGTAAAAATATGTAATATTTTCATACATCTCTGTATTTTTTTATTGCACTTTATATAATTCTTGTTTTTGACACGCTTTTAATATAAAATAGAATTACCGATTTTTCACAAAAATATTTAAAGTTCAGTAAAGGATTGATTACCATGAAAAATGCAGTTATTTTCGATCTTGACGGCGTTATCGTTTCTACCGACGGCTACCACTACAAAGCATGGAAAGCCATGGCAGACGAAGAGGGAATTTACTTCGATGAGGTTATCAACAACCGTTTAAGAGGTGTTTCCCGTATGGCTTCACTCGAAATCATACTTGAAAAGGCTACCAAGACATATACAGACGAAGAAAAAGAAGCAATGGCTACAAAGAAGAACGACATCTATCGTGAGAGCTTAGTCGAGCTCACACCGAACGATATTCTTCCGGGCGTCATGGATACTCTCAACGCACTTCGTGCAAAGGGCGTTAAGCTTGCTATCGGCTCTTCCTCAAAAAACACACCTGTCATTTTAAAGCAAATCGGACTAGGAGATTTCTTCGATGCAGTTGCTGACGGAAATCAGATCACTCACTCCAAGCCGGACCCTGAGGTATTCCTCCTTGCAGCTAAGCTTTTGGGCGTAGACCCGTCCGATGCCGCTGTTGTCGAGGACGCTTACGCGGGAATCGATGCCGCTAAGGCAGGCGGAATGAAAGCTGTTGCAGTAGGCGATGCTTCCAAGTACGAGAAAGCAGATGTTGCAGGCGCAACTCTTGCTGATATCTCTGTCGAGGACATTCTCGCATAAATCAAAATTAAGTGAACGGAAGTCCCCGCATATTGATTGTCGGGGACTTTTTTCAAAAGGAAAACATTATGAGAAAATTTGAATTTAAAGCAATTGAAAATAATGAAAATTCAAAGGGTATTGTAACGGCTTATTTACATGAACCGCTTGTCGAGATGAAGGATTTTATCAATTCTTTTCCCAACGGCTACCGTGAGAAGTACCCAAGCGTTATAGTCTGTCCCGGCGGAGCATATCTCTTCACATCGCAAAGGGAAGCCGACCCCGTTGCATTCGAGTACCTTTCGGCAGGCTACAATGTTTTCATACTTAACTACTCTGTCGGTGAGCTTGCAAAAGATTTCTTACCGCTTAAGGAGCTTTCCGCGCTTATCATGACCATTCGCGACAACAGCGACGAGTGGGGATGCGACAGTGACAAAATCGCCGTATGCGGATTCAGTGCTGGCGGACACCTTGCCGCTTCCTCTGCGATTCTCTGGAACAACGATAAATTCAAGGAGGTTTTCGATACCGAAAACGGAAAAAACAAACCCAATGCCGCAATTCTTGCCTACCCTGTCATCACGGCAGACGAATTTGCTCACGAGGATTCTATAAAATCGGTCAGCGGTGCGGAAAAAGGAAGCGAAAAATATAATTTCTTCTCACTTGAGAGGAGAGTAAACGCCGACTGTGCGCCGATTTTTGTATGGCATACGGTTACAGACGGTCTCGTGCCCGTAGAAAACACAATCAAACTGATTACTGAGCTACAGAAAAACAAAATAAGCTTCGAGTGCCACATCTTCCCCGACGGCGACCACGGAATGAGCGTTTGCACGAACGAGGTAAGCTCACCGAGCGGGCACAACAATCAGTGGGTTAAGCTGAGCAAAAACTGGCTTAACAAATTATTCGACTACAAGCTTTGATTTTCACATTGATTAATTTGTTATGAGAGAACACTATTTAGAATTTTTAAAGCGTGCCGATTTACCAAAAGATGCACACGACTATCTTCTTGACTGCTTCAACACTCTTGTTCTGACACATGAAAATGATATAAAAGAAATAATCGATTACATTTACTCTCACGACTGCTCCGTGCCGTCAACGGAAAAAATGCGTGAAGCACTGGCAGAGAAATCTAACATACACCTTTACACAGTAAATTTCGTTGTTCTTGTGTGTGCATCAAAAAGAATGCTTTCGGATTTTCGCAAAAAGGGCATTGACGATGAAATCTTCTGGGACACGATACTCGATTTGAAATACAAGCTTTTCGAGTGCAAGACGGTAAAAGGCATATGGGGAAATTTTGTCGAGCATTGGTACGATATCTTCTTCAAGTGCAATATCGTTAAGCTTGGAAGACTTGAGTTTGAGCGGCTTTCTTATTCAGATGAATTGCCGGAAATCACCTTTGAAGGAGTACCGATTAATCACGGCGATACCGTATACAGCGTGCATATCCCATCTTGCGGTAAATTTTCCAAAGAGCTAAGAGAAGATTCATATAAGCGTGCCAAAGAGTTTTTCAAGGATGAAGTCGGCGAAAAACCTATGGTTCTCTTCTGTGAATCGTGGCTTATGAACCCCGATAATCTGAAAATCTTCCCCGAAAGCATGAATATAAATGAATTTCAAAAAGAATTCTATGTTTTTGAAAAGCATACTGACCTTAAGTATGGTGACTGCTGGCGTGTTTTCGGCAAGGACTACGACGGTAATCCTGACTCACTTCCACAAGACACCACCATGCAAAAATGCATCGTAAATTGGTTAAAGTCGGGCAACAATATGGCTTACGGCTTCGGTGTGAGAATAAATAAATAAATACAGACAAATAGAAATCAGCACCCAAAATTCAACCGTTTTAAGTAAAATTGTGAATATATTGATTTTTTAATTCGTATTTTCGCCTTTTCTCCATATCAGACTGCTATATATCGGAAAAAGTTTGGAACTTTCACCGATTTTTTCAATATCTAAAGTTTTTTGGGTTATATATATTTATTTTTACCGAATATATGGTATAATCTCTAGTTAGTATATTAAATTGATGGAGGTATACCATGGAAAATGAAAAAAAGGGCATTTATGACGCCAGAACCTTAGGCGTTCCGAAAATGCTCGTTCTCGGACTTCAGCATATGTTTGCTATGTTCGGCGCAACAGTACTTGTTCCGATTTTGGTCGGAAGCTATTTTGGAAATGAACTCACAGCGGGTGTTACCGTTTCGACAACACTCTTCTGCGCTGGTGTCGGCACACTTCTCTTCCACGTTTGCTCGAAGATGAAGGTTCCCGCATTCCTCGGCTCATCCTTTGCTTACCTCGGCGGCTTCTCAACCGTTGCGGGACTTGACACAGGCATGTATGCTAATATGAGCGCTAACGATAAATGCGCTTACGCTTGCGGCGGAGTTGTCGTAGCAGGTCTTCTCTACCTCGTACTTGCCGCTATCATCAAGATTGTCGGCGTAAAGAAGGTTATGAAGTTCCTTCCTCCCGTTGTCACAGGTCCTATCATCATCTGCATCGGACTTTCACTTGCAAGCAGTGCAATCTCGAATGCTTCAACAAACTGGCTTCTTGCTTTCATAGCACTCGCAACAGTCATCATTTTCAACATTTGGGGCAAGGGAATGTTCAAAATCATCCCGATTCTCATGGGTGTTGTAATCTCCTATGTAGCCGCAATCATTCTCAACGCTCTTGGAATGACAAACGCTGACGGCTCTGCAATCCTCGATTTCCAGCCTGTTGCACAGGCAGCTTTTGTCGGTCTTCCGAATTTCCAGATTGCAAAGTTTGATTTAACAGCAATCCTCGTTATGGCTCCTATCGCAATCGCATCCATGATGGAGCACATCGGCGACATCTCCGCTATCAGCGCAACTGTCGGCAGAAACTACATCGAAGACCCGGGGCTTCACAGAACCCTCATCGGTGACGGTCTTGCTACAGCTCTTGCAGGCTTCATCGGCGGTCCTTCCAACACAACCTATGGCGAGAACACAGGCGTCCTCGAGCTCTCAAGAGTTTTTGACCCGAGAGTTATCAGAATTGCCGCGGGATTTGCCGTCATTCTCTCCTTTATTCCTAAGTTCTCAAGCATCATTCACACAATGCCAACAGCAATCATCGGCGGTATCTCCTTCATGCTCTACGGTATGATTTCCGCTATCGGTGTAAGAAATGTTGTTGAGAACAAGGTTGATCTCACAAAGTCAAGAAATCTCATCATCGCAGCTGTTATCTTTGTTTGCGGTCTCGGCTTCTCAAGCGGTCTTTCCTTCCAGATTGGTTCCGCTACAATCACTCTCACAGGTCTTGCAATCGCTGCTATCGCAGGTATCGCACTTAATGCAATCCTCCCCGGCAACGACTACGAGTTCGGCAAGAATCCTGAGGGCGACCAGAGCCGCGGCGTATTCATGAAGAGCAGCGACAGTAAAGAAACAGAGGAATAATTATGGATTTTTACAATGAACAGAATGTCTTCATTATGACTCATCCGCTCATCCAGCACAAAATCTCTAAGCTCAGAGACAAGAACACGGGCACAAACGAGTTCCGTAAGCTGGTTGAGGAAATCGCAATGCTCGAGGGCTTTGAGGCTCTCAGTGACCTCCCAACAGCAGACATCGAGGTTGAAACTCCTATCGAGACAACCGAGACTCCTGTCATCTCGGGAAGAACACTTGCAATCGTACCGATTCTTCGTGCAGGTCTCGGAATGGTATCGGGCGTTCTCGCACTCGTTCCGACAGCTAAGGTTGGCCACATCGGTATGTACAGAAATGAGGAAACTCACGAGCCTGTACCATACTACTGCAAGCTTCCGAAGCCGATTGACGAGAGACTTATCGTCGTAACAGACCCAATG
>CAVBOS010000135.1:0-5415 GCA_963597005.1 Lachnospiraceae bacterium | reverse complement strand
CATCAACATCCTCAGGCTTGTAACCCGAAAAATTGGATTTTCTGAAACTAATCTCGCTAATCTGCTTTAATGTCAGCATGAAAAACTGCCTCCTTATTTATACTTTCTCACATTCAGAACAAGTCTTCCCTTTTTTGTTCTGCTGCAAGCTGTGTCTACTATGTACTTGCCTTTTCCTCTTACCGATATTGTCGAACCCTCTGTGACTTGCTGTGAAACCGACAAACATTCACGGTAATTCAAACGGACATAGCCGCCCTTTATGGCGGCGGCTGATTTTTCTCTCGACAAACCGCAAAGCGCCGCCACAACGCAGTCGAGTCTTTCGGAAGCGACTATTACCGTCTTTTCCTCAAAGCTGTGACTTAGTGGCAAATCGCCGTCAAGGCCGAGTGAAAGCGAAACTCCCACCTTGCCTATCTTAAAGATATTGTCGAGAAAATAATTTCCAAGCTCCTCACGCACAAAGACGACCGCCCTGCCCTCTTCAATCAGAATATCTCCGACAGAAGCACGGCTTATTCCCTGAGCCATGAACGAGCCGAGAAAATCTCGGTGGTCGAGTGTGAATCGCCTGTCGAACTTAACCGTAACGGCGACAAGCGGAAACAAGTCTTCGCTCGGGTCGAGGTAATCGGGAAAAAAGCCGATAAAGCACCTCTCAGCGTCGGGATATCCTCCCCACGTGAGATACTCCGCTTTTTTGCCGACAAGATAGCCCTCGGCGTCCATTCTTTCGGCAGGATCCAAAAATCCGACAAAATGCGGACTTCTTTTCGAGAGCCTCACGGCATCGTCTATTCTTGCCGCAAGAATATCGTCAATCATGTGTTAGAAGCTTACTCCGCTCTGCTCGAGACCGTCAAGAAGCACATCACCCGAAAGCTCTACGCTGTGAGGAGTGATGATATAGGTCTTTGTTGCAATCATCTTAATCTCAGCATTCTTTGCGTAGGTTACGCCGTTGATGAAAAGAAGAATCTTGAGATAATCATCTGCACTTGCACGCTCGAGGTTAATCACTACGGCGCAGTTGGAGAGAATAGCGTCTGCTATTGCCTTTGCGTCGTTGGTGTAGGTAGTCGGCTTGTATACAACTACCTGAAGCTGGCTTGAAGAGCGTGAGCTGAAGTTCACAACATTATTGGATGAAGAGCTCGAATATGATGATGAAGCTGACGAAGCCGGTGAAGACGAACGGTGGAAGAACGACGGTGCCGAACTTCTGCTTGAGCTTGAAGAGGAATAGTTATCCTCGTCCTCTTCTTCCTCCTCGTCCTCGTAATCCTCATCCTCGTAATCCTCATCCTCGTAATCGTAGTTCTCTTCGTAATCGTCATCAGGGGGATTCCACATTTTAGAAATCTTATCAACAAATCCTGGCATAATAATTCTCCTATATACTCAATATTATTTGTAAATTCTCTTACCGAAAAGTGAGGAACCGACTCTTACCATAGTCGCTCCGCACTCGATAGCAAGGGCATAGTCTGACGACATACCCATTGAAAGACATAACATATTAACATTATCCATATTTTTAGCCTTTATGTCAACAAAGAATTGATTCATTTCGGAAAAATATTTCATTAATTGCTTGTCATCATCGCAAATCGGGGGTATTGCCATAAGTCCGTTGACATGAATACCCTCAAAAGTTCTTGCTTCGTCGATAAATTCATAAAGTGCGTCAGGGTCTACTCCGCCTTTATTTTCCTCTCTGCCGACATTGACTTCAACGAGCACGTCCATAATTTTGCCGTGCTTTTTTGCCTGCTTGGAAATTTCAGCAAGCTGAGAGATTTTGTCGCAAGACTGAATCTGACTTACTTTATCTATAATATATTTTACTTTATTTGTCTGAAGTCTTCCGATGAACTGCAGATCGCAGTTTGTAAGGTTGTATCTCTCGTATTTATCGAGAAGCTCCTGCACACGGTTCTCGCCGATGTGGTCAAGTCCCAGTGAAATCGCATGATTGATAACCTCGGTGTCGACAGTTTTTGTTGCGGCAAGAAAAGTGATATCGTCCTTTGTTCTTCCGCTTTTCAGTGCGGCATTTGCGATGTTCTCGCATATTTCCTTGTAATTTTCTTCAACCTGTGAGAATAACTCAGGATACGATTTTTCCGTCATAAAGATTATTTCCTCCTATTACAACCTCGTCATAAAGCCTTATCGTCTTGCTCGTATAAAGCTGAGATTTTTCCTCGTCGCTAAGCTCCGTCTTGCAAACGGCATAGCCGTTGATTGTGGTGTCGGTAAAGACCTGAACAAATGTGAGCATATCGCCCGACTTCACGTAAACACCACGGACATTCTTATGCTCGACTTCTGTCTCGTTTCCGTTCTCGTCCGTCTCTGTTGTCGTGACCGTCTCGAAATGGATTGCCTTCTCGCTGACAAGAACACCCGAGTAAGTTCCGACCGTGATGACCGCTGTCTCGTGTCTTAATGTCGCAAGCTCTGCGTTCATATACGAGCACTCGAGAACCAAAACTGACTTTCCGGAAGCGGCGTCCGTGTTGCACGCCACCATGGTTGCGGGAATTTTCTCTGCGCCCGATGACGGGAATTCGACATAAAGGTCGCTTGACTCGGTAATTTTTACCTTGTCCGCCTCTTCAATCTCTGCAAGCACATACCATTTGAAATCTGTGCAAACCTTTCCGCTGTGCTCCACGCTTGACGGCTGAATGTTCGAGAAAGACTCAAACTGACTTACGGTAGTCCACTCGATATTATCAATATCGAATGCGTCCTCGTAGCCGTCCGTAGACGATACGAAGTAGCCAGCACTCGGAGAAGTGAGCGTGCCGACAGCCGACGATGCGCCCGCAATAACCGAATTCATCTCGCTTTCGAGAGAAGAAATTTTTGCGCTGTAATCATCGTTGGTTTCGTTGCCCATGATAATCTGCTTTTCACTCAAAAGATACTGAAGTCTCGAGCGTGAGGAGCTCTCTGCGCTGAAAGTACCGCTGTTCGAGTCTGAGACAACGCTTGCCAAAACCTCGGTTATCTGATTTCCTATCGTATCGGAGGTGTTGGAGCTTATGTCGGAGCTCGCTTCAAGCGACTTCAAAGAATCAATCTCCGTCTGAAGCTTAGCCGCACGGGTCTGAGCTGTTGCGTCCGACTCCGAATTATATACATTTGCGATTACGCCGTTCTTCTCTACTCGTCCGCCGTCATCAATCTGGTAGCTCAAAACGCCGCCCGAGGAATAATCTATCGTTTCCTCGTTTCTTATGACCCACGAATCGACCTGAACGGTATCGCTTATTGTCGTGTAAGTAGCCTGTTCCGTTGTTACTATTTCGGTTTTTGCTCTGTAAACGGCGTTTGCGATGTAAGATAAAATCATAAACGCCATAAGTCCCGCAAAAATACCGACAACGATTTTGTTTAGTTTATTGCTCATAATCAGAATAAATTTGCCTTTTTCACTTTTTCTTCCGCCGCCGTCAAAAATTCGGCTTTATCGGAATAATCATCTGGATAAATCCAGCTTATGCTTTGTTCCTTGCGAAACCACGTAAGCTGTCTTTTTGCATAGTGACGGGTTGCAAGCTTGATAATTTCAGCCGCCTCTTGAAGGCTTAGCTTTCCGTCAAAATAAGGGAAAAGCTCCTTGTAGCCTATCGCCTGTGCGCTTGTACCCTTTCCCTCAATATGATAATACTTTTTAGCCTCGTCTACAAGACCGTCTTTCATCATAAGGTCAACCCTTAGGTTAATCCTCTGATAAAGCTTCTCACGGTCACGGTAATTTATACCGAGCATAAGAAAATTGTACCTCGGCACGGAATTAAGGCACTGTTCGGAGAATTTCTCGTTTGTCACAAGACAATATTCGAGTGCTCTTATAAGTCTCTTGTGATTTTTGATATCGATGCTCTCTGCCGCTTTTGGGTCAAGTAAATTAAGCTCTGAAAATAACTTATCTTCGCCCTCTTCCTCAAGTCTTTTCGTGAGTTTTTCTCTTAAATTATCGTCCCTCGAATTCTCATTGAAGCTTATGCCGTAAATTAGACTTCTTGCGTAAAGTCCCGTTCCTCCGCAAAGAACAGGCAATTTTCCTCTGGAATATATATCTTCTATAATTTCCGCCGCCTCTGTGACATAATCCGAAACGCTATAAGGCTCATTCGGATTTTTGCACGCTATCAGGTGATGCGGCACTCTTTCTAATTCCTCTTTTGTCGGCTGAGCCGTACCGATAGGCATTCCCTTATAAATCTGCATGGAATCGCACGAAACTATTTCTCCGCCGAATTTCTCGGCTAAATGAATCGCAAGCCCCGTCTTTCCCGAGGCTGTCGGCCCGACTACCGCCAAAAGTGGTTTTTTGCTCATTACTGTATCCTTCCGAATTCTCTTTCGAGATCTCTTTTTCTTATGACAAGATAGACAGGTCTGCCGTGCGGACAATAGCGAATCTCGGGATTTTCCTCGAGAAGCTTGGCTATTTCTATCAGCTCGGCGTCGCTGTTCTTATTGCCCGCCTTGACCGCCGCACGGCAAGCAATGTTGTGATAAAGCCAGTCCATATATTCCGTGGACATTGTGTTTTTGTTTGAAGTGAGATAAGCCGCAATCTCTGTCACGGCGTCGGCGGCGTCATGCCCGTCAAGAAGCATGGGAGCCGTTCTTATGAGAACCGTACCGTCACCGAAATCGTCTATCTCAAAGCCGACCTCGGAGAATTTATCGAGATTTTCGAGAACGGCATTGTAGTCGTCCTTTTCAAGAACAAGCGGAACGGGTGTAAGCAAAACCTGAGCGTTTTTGCCGTCGTCCGTTTTTTTCAGCTTCTCGTACAAAATTCTCTCGTGAGCCGCATGCTTGTCGATGAACATCATTCTATCTTCGTCAAGCTGAAGAATGATGTAAGTGGAAAAAACCTCTCCCACAAACCTCGAGCTTATCGCCCTTGCCCCCGGCACGGCAGTCGGAAGTTCCTCTTCGGCTTTCGGTGCTTCCACGGATTTGGTTTCCGTGATTTCTTCAATACCGATTGTCGGCTCTTCCTCTTTATTCTCTTCGTCAGTCGGCAAGGTCACCTCGAGTTTAATTTGCTCTCTCGGTCTTTCCTCTTTGTAAATTTCTTCTCTAATCTCTGATTTAATCTCTGATTTAATCTCGGCTTTTTCCGTTTTCTCGTTGCTTTCAGTCCCCAGAGCGTAAGCTTCACGGACAAGCGACTCCAGTCTCTCATCCGTCTCTTTGATGTCCTCTGCGGAAATTTCATCGTTATCTGACAATTCGTCCGCATTCATGCTCGAGAAGGACTCCGCCTTGATTTTATCGATGAGACTCGAGCCTGTGAATCCGCCTTTTGACGTGGGCTTCGTGACAGGTCTTATGTCAGACTTAAATTTATTCTCCGAACTGCCGCCAAAAGGCACGCTT
>CAVBOS010000134.1:0-5451 GCA_963597005.1 Lachnospiraceae bacterium | reverse complement strand
CATCTATGCGGGTGCTCAGAAAAATATGGGCCCTGCGGGACTTGCGGTTGTCATCATAAGAAAAGACCTTCTCGAGAACGAAATTGACAAGGTTGTTCCGATTATGATGAGATATAAGGTCGCCGCCGACCACGATTCCATGTACAATACTCCGCCGACGTTCTCGATTTATATGGCAGGACTTATGTATGAATGGGTCGAAAAAATGGGCGGAGTAACCGAGATGGAGAAGATTAATATTCAGAAATCTTCCATGCTCTACGATTTTATCGACAATTCTAAAATATTTAACAATCCCGTCAATGCAATCGACCGTTCCATTATGAACGTAACATTCACACTTCCCGATAAGCAGTCCACAGAGGATTTCCTAAAGCTTTGCAAGGATAACGGTCTTATTAACCTTAAGGGTCACCGCTCAGTTGGCGGCTGCCGTGCAAGCATATACAACGGAATGCCCGTCGAGGGAGTTAAAAAGCTTCTTGACCTTATGAAAAAATTCGAGGCACAGTATTAAAATAAAAACAGCGTAAAATTCGAAATTAATCATTGATTTATATTAAACCATACGCCCAAAAAGAAAGGAAAAACTAAAATGTACCAGGTAAAAACTTACGACAACGTAGCTAAAAAGGGTTCGGTAATTCTCGAGGCAAAGGACTACCAGATTTCCCCCGATTTTGTTAATCCCGATGCAATTCTCGTTCACTCCACTCCGCTTCACAACGAAACTTTCGGCGATAATCTCAAGTGCATCACAAGAATCGGTGCGGGTGTAAACACAATACCCGTTGCCGAGCTCACAAAAAAGGGTGTCTGCGTATTTAACTGCCCGGGCGGAAACGCAAACGCTGTTAAGGAGCTCACTATTGCGGCACTCATCATGGCAATGAGAAACGGCTTCAAGGCTCAGGAGTGGGTTCACTCGCTTCCTGACGAGGAGGTTGAGGCAGGAAAAACAGTCGAGAAGGGCAAGGAGGCTTTCCGCGGACCTGAGCTTCTCGGAAAAACTATCGGTATTCTCGGTCTCGGCGCAATCGGTGCAAGAGTCGCAAAGGCTTGCTATGATCTTGGCATGAGCGTAATCGGTTATGACCCGTATCTCTCCAATCACAAGGTAAACGACCTCAAGAACATCGTCAGCTTTGTTTCCGATGTTGAAGAGCTTTACGAGAAGAGCGATATTGTTTCCGTGCACATTCCTTTCAATGCTCAGAACAAGGAGTTTGTCAACAAGGCGGCTATCGACAAGATGAAGGACGGAGTTTATCTCGTAAACTATGCAAGAGGTCAGGTTCTTGATAACGACGCTGTTCTTGAGGCACTTGAGAGCGGAAAAATCAAGGCTTTCGCTACAGACTTTCCGACACCTGCTCAGATGAAGCACCCGAATGTTGTTTTCACACCGCATCTCGGTGCGGGCACTCCCGAGGCAGACGAGAACTGCTCCGTTATGGCTGCTCATCAGACTATCGATTACATCGAGAACGGTAACATCACTAATTCCGTCAACCTTCCGAACGTTTCCTTTGCAAGAGCGGACGGCTCCCGTTTGTGCATTCTTCACGCAAACAAGCCAGGTATGCTCTCCAAGCTCACAGAATTTGTTTCGGCAGACGGCTACAACATCGAGAACCTCGTCAACAAATCAAGAGGAGAGATTGCTTACACAATTCTTGATTTTGACGATGAGCTTCCAAACGAGCTTTCCGACAAGCTTACTGCTGTTGACGGTGTTGTCAGAGTAAGACTTCTTAAGTAATATATTCAAAAATTCGAGAGTTTTCCGCTCTCGAATTTTTTTTGCCGCAAAATCATTAAAGCTTGAAGTTAACCGCCTTATTCTGTATAATCTTAGTATATATGCTTTTCAGTAAGTAAATATTTCAAATATATTATTTTATCGAGGGTAATCGGAGGATTTCAAATGGCAAAATATAAGCCGCGTCACGCAGGCGGCACATATTACAAGGGAAAGAGCTCAGAATCAAAGGGCTCGAGATATTCGCAGAGCTTGGATTTTGATATTGCGGAAAACGAAATAACACCGCCGAAAAAGGCACCCGCTTCAAAAGCACCGACTCAGGCAAAGAAACCGACACCGCAAAATTTGGCACCTCAGCCAGCTAAAAGACAGGCACCGCCAAAACCCGTACAAAAAGCTCAGCATGCCGCACCGAAGCCGCCCGCAAAAAGGGAGGTAAAGGAAACAAGATACGCTCCTATGAAGTCTCAGGACTATGATTATAAGCCGTCGGGCTTGGCTCTCGCACTTCGTGTGATTATCTCAACGCTTGCGGCACTCGGAATTGTATTTTTCCTCATACCGATTGCAAAGAGCTATTTCACAATAACCTCTGTTATTGCAATAGCGTTCTTGGGATTGCTCATCGTTCATGTGAATATCAAGAGAATTCTTACCGATGACGGAGAGAGGAGAGTGCTCAGCGTGATTTGGCATGTGGTTTCGGTCGTGTTCCTTTTGTGCGTATGCTGGGTAGGCTTCATAACTTTCCAGATGATAAATGTGGACGAAAGCGAGCCGCAGGATAACGCTACCGTGGTTGTTCTCGGGGCAAAGGTCTATCAGTCGGGCGTTTCCGTTGCACTTCAGAACAGACTGAACACGGCAATTGAATACCTTAACGAAAATCCGAGTGCAAAGGTTGTCGTAACGGGCGGACAGGGTTCAGACGAGCCGTGGAGCGAAGCAAGCGCCGCAAAGGATTACCTTATCGAACAGGGAATTAAGGAAGACAGAATTTTAACCGAAGATAAATCCACCTCGACAGAGGAGAATTTGAGCTATTCAAAGTCAATTTTGTCGGAGAATAATCTCGGAAGCACTATCGTTCTTGTAACGCAGAGCTTCCATATGTTCAGAGCATCAAGTCAGGCTAAGGATCAGGGATATACCGTTTACTGCATGCCCTGCAAGACCAACAAGTGGCTTCTGCCGACATACTACAGCAGAGAAATTCTCGCAATCACAAAATACTACATCACTAAGCTTGTTTAACTATTGAGAGGTTCAATTTGAGTACGCTTCTGATTAAAAACGCACACATTATAAATCCCGCAAAGAACGAAGATTTTTTCGGATATATTCTTTGTGAGGACGATAAAATCGCAAAAATAGAGAAGGGCGAGGCAGACGAGACTGCAGACGAGGTAATCGACGCGAGCGGTCTTGTGGCTTCTCCAGGATTCGTTGATATGCATGTCCATCTGAGAGACCCGGGTCTAACCTACAAGGAGGATATCATAACGGGCTGTAACGCTGCTGCGGCAGGCGGAGTGACATCACTTCTTGCTATGCCGAACACCAAGCCTGTCACCGATTCTCCCGAGGTTGTTCATTATATTCTCGACAAGGCAAAGGACGCCAAGGCGAGAGTTTATGTCACGGGAGCGGTCACCAAGGATTTGGGCGGCTTTGAGCTTACCGACATAAAGGCACTCAAAGAGGCGGGAGCGATTGCCCTTTCGGATGACGGAAGACCTGTTGTTGATACTTCTTGCCTTGTTGAGGCAATGAAAATGGCAAACGAGCTTAATATGACGCTTACTTGCCACTGCGAGGATCTTTACCTTGCTAAGAAGTGGACTATGAACGAGGGAAGCGTCAGCGCAGAGCTGGGACTTCGCGGAGTTCCGAATGCCGCTGAAGATAGCGGAACAGCTCGAGAAATCGCGGTTGCCGCCGCATACGGATTGCCTGTTCACATTTGCCATGTCAGCACGGAGGGTGCGTGTGCGCTTATCCGTGACGCACAGAGAAGAGGCGTAAAGGTTACGGGTGAGACGGCTGCCCACTATCTTCTTTTGACCGATGAGGAACTGAAGAGAAAGGACGCCGACTACCGTATGAATCCGCCGCTTCGTGCAGAAAAGGACAGAAGAGCCATTATTGAGGCGATTAAGGACGGCACTCTCTCGTGCATTATCACCGACCATGCTCCGCATTCGGTAGAAGAAAAATCCGACTTTGTCGGTGCGCCAAACGGCTCAATCGGTATGGAGACAAGCTTCTCGGGCTCATACACGGCACTTGTAAAAACTGGTGAAATCACTCTTAACAAGCTTATCGAGCTTATGAGCGTGAACCCTGCAGGAATACTCGGTATCGAGGGTGGTGTTCTCGAGAAGGGCAAGCTTGCCGATATCGTTCTTTTTGACGAAAACGAGGAATGGACGGTTGACGTGAACAAGCTTCACGGTAAATCAAAAAATGCCGTACTTAAAAATATGACGCTCACTTCAAAGGTAAAATATACCGTTTTGGGCGGTAAAGTCGTATTTGAAGATAAATAATTAAGTGAATTAACAATTAACATACAATTTCGGAGGTATATCATGTCCCTTGACAGAATGATTGAAAACATCGTAAAAATGCAGAACCCGACAGTTGCAGGTCTTGACCCGAAGCTTGCTTACATTCCGCAATATATTCTCGATGAAAGCAAGGAGAAGTACGGCGTAAGCTTAAAGGCAGCCGCTAACGCACTTTTTGAGTTTAACAAGGCTCTTATAGACGAGCTTTGCGACATTGTTCCTGCTGTTAAGCCGCAGGCAGCTTACTATGAGATGTACGGCTTTGAGGGAGTGAAGGTTCTCGAGGAGACTATCGCCTATGCAAAGAGCAAGGGAATGTTCGTTATGACCGACGGTAAGAGAAACGACATCGGCGCTACTATGGAGGCTTATGCGACGGCTCATCTCGGTGAGACAGATGTTTTCGGCGAGAAGATTGCCGCATTTGACGCAGACGCCCTCACGGTTAACGGTTACCTCGGCTCTGACGGAATCAATCCGCTTTTAAAGGTTTGCGGCGAAAAGGACAAGGGTATTTTCGTACTCGTAAAAACCTCCAACAAGTCCTCAGGAGAGCTTCAGGATATGAAGCTTGAGAACGGAAACACCGTCTACGCTCAGATGGGTGAGATGTGCGAGAAGTGGGGCGAGGAGCTTCCGGGTAAATACGGCTACAGCGGAGTCGGAGCAGTTGTCGGCGCAACTTATCCCGCAATGCTCGGTGAGCTTCGTGAGAAGATGCCTCACACATTCTTCCTCGTACCGGGTTACGGCGCTCAGGGCGGTGCGGCTGATGACGTCGCTCCGGGATTTGACAAGAACGGTCTTGGCGCTATCGTAAATTCCTCAAGAGGAATTATGTGCGCATGGCAGAAGGAGGAGGGACTTGACCCTCACGATTTTGCAAAGGCTGCAAGAAGAGAAGCCATAAGAATGAGAGACGAGATTGTGGCAAAAATCGGAGAAATCAAGCTTTGATGCTTTGTGCTGTCAGTTAAGAGGTAGACCATGAAAAAATATGATGTAAAAAACTGCAAGATAGTGAAGGCGGACGAGCTTGTCCCCGACAATATCTACGATTTTGAGATATTCTATCCCGAGTTTGCAAAGGCGGCTAAGCCGGGTCAGTTCGCCCAC
>CAVBOS010000133.1:0-5462 GCA_963597005.1 Lachnospiraceae bacterium | reverse complement strand
TCGGAGCAGGAATCGGAGTGACAAATGAATCGACGGGCGCACCCTTCTGAACGCCACGGCAGAAGCTGATGAGCGCCTCTCTCTCCTTAAGCTTGATTGCCTGAATGATATCTCCTCGAGGCTCATCAAATCTCGGTGTTACGTCATAGCCGAGAAGTGTAAAGAGAGAAGAAGCGAAAATTGCTGTCTTAACTGCCTCACCCGCTACATTCGGTGCATGGAAAGCGCCCATGAATAGCTCACGGTTGTTGTTTAATGTACAACCGATTTCACGTCCCGTTCCCGGAGTTGTGAGACGATAAGCACACATTTCAACCAAATCGTGACGACCTGCGATATACCCGCCTGTCGGAGCGATTCCGCCGCCTGCATTCTTTATAAGTGAACCTGCCATAAGGTCTGCACCGACCGAAACCGGCTCGATTTTCTCTACATACTCTCCGTAACAGTTGTCAACAAAGATAATTGCGTTAGGAGCTTTCTTTCTTGCAACAGCGATTATTTTTTCGAGATCGTCAATTCTAAGCGAGGGTCTGAGGCTATAGCCACGGGAACGCTGAATATATATCATTTTGTAGGAATCGTCAGCTTTTTCTTCAATTCCCTTCAAGTCGACTGTACCATCATCACATAAATCGACCTGATCGTAGCTTACGCCCCATTCCTTGAGCGAGCCCATGCCGCTTCCCGTGAGTCCGATAACACCGAGAATTGTATCGTACGGTGTGCCTGTTACGCAAAGCATTTTATCTCCCGGGCGAAGAACGCCAAAGAGAGCGACCGTCAAAGTATGCGTTCCGCTAACAAAGTTATGTCTGACAAGTGCGTCCTCAGCGCCCAGAGCGTATGCGAAAACCTTATCGAGAGCGTCTCTGCCCGCATCGTCATAGCCGTATCCCGTAGAGCCGACAAAATGGCTTTCGGAAACACCCGCATTCATAAATGCCGCCTGCATCTTCTGCTGGTTATAACGCTGAATATCCTCGACCGCTTTAAAATACGGTTTAGCCAAATCCTCAGCTTTTTCGGAAAGTTTAATTAATTTTTCGTCAATATCAAAATAAGAGTACATTTCTATTTCCTTTAGTTAATTTCATTTGTTTGCGACGGAGTTTGAAGCAAGAACACTGCACGGCTTATCAAAGCTCAGCGGTGCTCCGTCAATTTGAGTTATTTCTCCGCCAGCCTCAGTGATAATAATTGAACCTGCGGCAAAATCCCACGGGCTTAGTCTTAGTTCAAAAAACAAATCTGCTCTGCCTGAAGCGATACTGCACAAATCAAGCGCAGCAGAACCACTTCTTCTGACATCAAGTGCTTTCGTGAAATAATCGTAAGCCTTTTCAAAAGATTTCTTGCTAAGCTCGGGATAATAAGGCGAAGTTCCGAAAAGCACAATCGAATTTTCGAGTGAGTTTCCTGTGACCTTAATCGGCTTACCGTTCAAATATGCTCCTTTACCCTTTTCTGCCGAGAACATTTCATCAAGATAAGGGTTATAAACAGCACCGAAAATCGGCTCAGCATTATAGAGAAGTCCGACAGAAATTGCGCTCATATGATAGTCTCTGATGAAATTTGTCGTGCCGTCTATCGGATCAACTATAAAGGAATATCCAGTTTCGATTGACTCGTGAATATCCTCTTCCTCGCCGACAAAATGTGCCTCGGGCATTATTTCGCCAAGCTTTTCCTTGAGTGTTTTTTGCACAAGCTTATCATAGGTGGTTACAAAATTCGCTTTTCCGCTTTTCTCGTCAACCATCTCTTCACTTCTCTCGGCATTAAGCATAATTTCGCCGCAATGGCGCATTGCCGCCTCGATTAAATCCGTTTTAATCATAAGAGCCTCACTTTTTCAGTCTTGCCTTAAGTGCTTTTGTTTTTATTCCCTGAGCCTCAAACATAACCTCGTGCTCGGAGAGAATGTTGCCTGTATCGGGCAAAGAATTAAGATCCTTAGTTTTCTCGTAGATTTCAAATCCAGCCTCGACAAAGTATCTCAGCGACGAAAGGTAAAGGTTATCGTCATCTGTCTTAAACCAAATCTCACCGTTTTCCGCTAATATTTTTTTATAATTCTCAAGCTGTCGTGTGTGCGTGAGTCTTCTTTTGTGGCAACGGGACTTTTGCCATGGATTGCAGAAATTGATGTAAATTCTGTCTACCTTCTCCGACTCATCGATAAAATCTGTAATTTTTTCTATATTATACGAAAGAAGTGCGACATTCTCAACCTTCTCTTCGCCAAATCTCTCGGATATGTTTCTTCTTGCAACGCCCAAAATATCGTAGCTGATGTCAACGCCAATATAGTTTACGTCCTTATTTCTGTATGCAAGCTCAGCAAGGAAAGTACATTTGCCGCATCCCAAGTCAAGGTGAATAGGCTGCTTCTTTGGGAAGAACTCATTCCACTTTCCCTTTTGCTCAAGCGGATTATCTACAAAATAGTCGCAAGCGGCAAGCTCAGGCTTTGCCCATTTTTTAGTTCTGATTCTCATATATTATCCTTTAAATAAAATTTTTCGGTTAATTAACATTTTCTTAACTGAATTATTGTACTATAAATTCATCATCTTTACAAGCGCACACTTGAATTTTGTGCAATCTTATGCTAAAATATCAAAAAATGACTGTTGTTCATTTATTTTATTAGGAGGTATTTTATGATAAACGCTGCACTTGCTATGGAAGGCGGTTCCCTCAGATGTATGTTCACCGCCGGAGTAGTTGATGTTTTCATGGAAAACGATATTTACTTTTCTTATGTTTCGGGTGTATCTGCAGGTGCACTTTCCGCAGCCAACTATGTTTCTAAGCAAATCGGCAGAACAGCCGATGTTAACCTTACATATGTGAATGACAAGAGATATGTCGGACTCGATCCTCTTTTAAAGCACCGCATGGTGTTTAATTTTGATTTTCTTCTCGAAGAAATCGGTGGAAAGCTCAAGCCTTTTGACTACGAAACATTCAATAATTCCAAGCAGAGATTTTCTTGCGTTGCCACAAATGTCAGAACAGGCAAACCCGAATTCTTCGAAAAGGGCGTATGTTCCGAGATTTTAACCGCAGTGCGTGCTTCTGCAAGTCTGCCCCTTCTCTCCAAAATGCAGGATTTGAACGGCGAGAAATATCTTGACGGAGGATTCACCATGCCTATTCCGTTTGAGAAGTGCATGAGCGAATTTGAAAAGACCGTTGTAATAACAACACGTGAAAAGGGATTCAGAAAATTGCCTGTAACAGGTGCGATGAAGGGTGCATACGAAGCCGCTTACCACGGTTATCCGAGGCTTGTTGACGCACTTGTGAACAGACCCCGTGTGTATAACGCACAGATGAGAGAGCTCGACAAGCTTGAGGAGGATGGCAAATTATTTGTCATTCGTCCGCAAAGCCCGATTACAATCAGCCGTGTCGAAAAGGACACAGAGAAACTCAAGGCACTTTATGAGGACGGCAGAAGAATCGGAACAGAAATGCTTGAGAGCATGAAAGAATATTTGGCTAATTAACAATTAGTAGATGTGAAAGTTTTTACCACGCTTTTTACAAAAAGCGTGCGGGTGTGGGCAGAGCCCACGGGAGAAAAGCGAAGAATAAAGATAAATTAAGAATAATAGAACGAAGCGATAATTAAAAAGAAAGGTTTGGAAGCTTAACCGAAAATGCCAAACATTTTCAGGGCGGAACGCCCGTAGCTAAGCCGACAAACCGATCGATTTACGCATAGAGAAATTGCAGAACACAAATACCGTTCTGACCTAAATCTACACTTCACTCTCGAAATTTCACACTCGAAAAGGCATTCGCAGACGGGCATCTTATTTTGCGGATTACTTTTTTTAAGAAAAATAACGAACAGAAATAAAAAAACAGGCTGTCAAAGACACCCAAAATGCGAAGCATTTAGAATGCATAGCGTTCGTGGAAAAACTTTGACAGCCGATTTTTTTGCACAAAGATAAACATGAAACACAAAATGAAATATATATCGTGGGATTTCCAGCGGTCGCCCTCGCACCGAGCTAAAACAGAGAAAGGGCGGTCAAAGACCGCCCCCTACGGGATTTGTGTTCTGTTTTTTGTGCGAACAAGTCGGCAAGAAAGAGCCCGTCTGCGAACGCTTCGCATTCTTGACGTATTTTCCTTTGCCTGACTTTTTATTATCGCTTCGCTCTGTTTTTCGCTTTTTGAAAAAGCGAAACAAAAACTTTTGCTTTATCTTACTCGCTTACCTTGCCGAATTCTTCCTTGACTTTATCAAGAACTGCGGCAATGACCTTATCCATATCGTAGTACTTATACTCGCCGAGTCTGCCGCCGAAGATAACCTTATCCTCCTTGTCGGCAAGCTCCTTGTACTTTGCATAAAGAGCGCCGTTCTTCTCGTCATTAACGGGATAATACGGTTCGTCGCCCGGCTTCCACTCTGCGCTGTACTCCTTTGAGATGATTGTTGTCGGCTGTGTGCCGAACTCAAAGTGCTTGTGCTCGATGATTCTTGTCCAGGGGTGATCCTTATCGTTGTAGTTAACAACAGCGTTACCCTGATAGTTGTCTGTATCAAGCTCCTCTGTCTCGAATCTTACGGAACGATACTCGAGGTTGCCGAGGCTATAGCCGAAATAAGCGTCGATAGCTCCTGTGTAGACAACCTTATCAGCCATAGCGTCGAAGTTTTCCTTGTCTGCGAGGTAATCCTTACCAAGCTGAACCTCGATGCCGTCGAGCATTTTCTCAACCATCTGAGTGTAGCCGCCCATTGGGATTCCCTGATACATATCGTTGAAATAGTTGTTATCGTAAGTAAATCTTACAGGAAGACGCTTGATGATGAACGGTGGGAGATCCTTGCAGTCTCTTCCCCACTGCTTCTCTGTGTAGCACTTGACAAGCTTCTCGTAAATATCACGTCCGACAAGTGAGATTGCCTGCTCCTCGAGGTTCTTCGGCTCACCTTTAATCTCTTTTCTCTGCTCCTCGATGATTGCCTTAGCCTCAGCGGGAGTTGTGATATTCCACATTCTCGAGAACGTGTTCATATTGAACGGCATATTGTAAAGCTCGTCCTTATACTTTGCAACGGGAGAGTTTGTGTATCTGTTAAACTCAGCAAAACGCTGAACATAATTCCAAACCTCTTTATTGCTTGTGTGGAATATATGAGCGCCGTAAACGTGAACGTTGATGTCGCTTCTCTTCTCGGTGTAGATATTGCCAGCAATGTGGTCTCTCTTGTCGATGACAAGTACATTTTTTCCGTTCTTCTTTGCCTCGTAAGCGAAAACAGCACCGTAAAGACCTGCTCCGACAACGAGATAATCGTATTTTGCCATTTTGTCCACCTTAATCCTTTGACTGATTCTTGAGGTACTCTGTCCAGAAATCCCAGCTCTTGAATTTCTCGGCAGCGTCTCTGTATGCCTTTTCAACGGCTACATGATTCTTCTTGT
>CAVBOS010000132.1:0-5508 GCA_963597005.1 Lachnospiraceae bacterium | reverse complement strand
CTGCTTCTGAACAAGCCGTGATAAGAACCTCTGTGCTTATCTGAATAGCTCTCCTGTGGGCCCATTCCGAAATAGCCGACTTCGTCAAGCTTTTTATCAAGGAACAAGCGCACGCCGAATCTCGGCAAAACAGGGAATTCATCGTCCTTTTTAGCCTGAATCTCTACATCAATTCTTCCGCTGCCGTCAACCGTCCAAACAAGAGAAACATCAAGTATCTTCTGAACAGTAGCCGCAACAACACTCGCATTTACCGAAACCTTTACACCATTGCCGTTCTGCACACATGTGACCGTATATGCTCTTGTGTATGCTTCATCATAGTGAGCTTTTTTCCACTCATTTTTGATGTACATATCGTTGTCGGTCGGAGCTCTCCAAATATTAAGCGACATGGGGTGTGTGAGATACTCTCTTCCGCCAAAGCTAATTTTTTCGAAAAGTCCCGTTTTCTTGTCAAGCGCATAGCTGAAGTCGGCTCCTTTGAGCACTAATTCAGTATCAGTCTCTGTGATTTTAATATCACCTGAAGTTTTTTCTTCCAAAAGCTCAACAGTCGGAGTGTATCTGTTGTCAGAGTTTTCAAGTAAAATCTCATCGAAACCAAGCATGTGATCCTTGTCAAGAAGCGGCATATCTTTCTTTAAGCGATAAATTAGCTTAAGATACATTTTTCCGCTGTCCTTAACAGGTAAATTTAACACTGTCGAGCCGTCCTCATGCGGCTTTACGCTGAATTCTGCGAGCTTTCCCTTCTGAACGGTAAGTCCGTCATGAGTAAGCTCATAGGAAATCTCGGCGTAATCCTTAAGATCGTCGAAATCCATGTAATTGTGAAGCACCAGCTTGCCTGTCTCTTGATTATAGGAAACCACTCTTGCAGGTCGGTAAACATTCTTGTATTCAAGAAGACCCGTATGCGGCTTTCTGTCGGGGTAAACAAGTCCGTCCATACAGAAATTGCCGTCATGAATCACTTCGTCATGATCTCCGCCGTAATAGTACTTAGTTCTGCCGTCATCCGCTTTTCCGTGAGCAATCGCATGGTCGCACCATTCCCAGACAAATCCGCCGCACATAATATCGTGCTTCTGAATCATCTCGAAGTAATCTTCGAAATCTCCCGGGCCGTTACCCATGCTGTGACAATACTCAACCAAAAGGAAAGGCTTGCTTGCGTCCTTTTCAAGATACTCGTTAATCTCGTCAAGGCTCGGATACATTCGGCTGTACATATCAAGGTTATCGTAGTTATAAGTTACCTTATAATTGCGATACCTCGCACTTTCGTACTGAGTGATTCTGTCAGGGTCAAACGATTTTGTCCATTCAAGAGCCTTCTCAAAGTTACAGCCGTAAGCACTTTCATTTCCCATTGACCACATAACAATTGAAAAACGGTTCTTGTCTCGCAAAACCATTCTCTGTACTCTGTCGAGAATAGAAGCCTCCCACTTAGGATCATCAGCAAGCTTTTCGTTCCACCTTGAAAAACGCTCGAGATCGGTGTCCTCCTTGCGGTAAATAAGGAACGGGCCGTGAGCCTCTATATCAGCCTCATCAATTACCATAAAACCGTATTTATCGCAAAGCTGATAGAATCTCGCATCATTCGGATAATGACTTGACCTTATAGCATTGAAATTGTGCTCTTTCATCAAGGTCATATCCTTTTTGAGTTGCTCCATATCGATTGCAAATCCTGTTTCAGGGTCTGAATCGTGACGGTTTACTCCTCGGAACTTAATCTTCTGTCCGTTTAGATAGATAACCTTATCCTTTATTTCTATCTTTCTGAGTGCAATTTTCTCAGTTATCGTCTCGCTCTCACTCTCAATAACTAGCGTGTAAAGATAAGAATTTTCAGTGTTCCAAAGTATCGGTGAATCAACTGTAAAATTAACCTTGCCGTGCTCTGAAATGCACTCCTCACCTATCTTATTTCCGTCAGCCGTTTCAAGTGTAAACTTTGTATTTACAGAACCGCAAAAATCGACATCAACCGAAATTTCGGCAGCTGTGTCTTTAATTTTCGTTTTGATACAATAATCTCTGACAAAGCAGTTTGGACGCTTGAGCAAATAAACATCACGGAAAATTCCGCTCATTCTGAACTTATCCTGATCCTCAAGATAAGAGCCGTCACACCACTTCAAAACCAAAACTGCAAGAGTATTCTCTCCGTCAACGAGGAAATCGGTGACGTCAAATTCTCCGTTTGCATGGGAAACCTGGTCGTATCCGACATATTTTCCGTTGAGCCAAACATAATAACAGCTGTCAACACCGTCGAAATTGAGATAAGCCTTAGGTGCTTTGCAGTCGCTTATGTAATTGAATTTGTGCACATAAGCGCCACAAGGAATATCCTGAGGCACATAAGGCGGGTCAAACGGAAACGGATAGCGAATGTTAGTATACTGATGACTGTCATAGCCCGACATCTGCCACACACTCGGAACACTGATATCGTCAAACGATGAAATGTCATAGTCTTTCTCAAAGAAAGCATCTTTAACATCGTAAATACTTTCGAAATACCTAAATGCCCATTTTTCGTTTAAGCTCTGCAAGCGATCGGACTTTTCACGCTCTTCGACAAGATTATCCATACGCTTAGAAGCAGGCACATAGTAAGCTCGTGGCTTCTCGGTGTTCTCATGAAGCACACTTAAGTCTTCGTAATATCTCGGTATAATCATGACAATCCTCCCTTATATATTATTTTGTACACACTACGGTAATTTTGTGCATATCACTCGGCCGAACTGATTCATTAATTATCGCATTTGTTGTTTCTAATTCTATTGATTTTGTTCAATAAAGTCCATAAATAAAGTTGGACAAAATATGCACAATATGATACAATTTATTTAAGTTCATAAAAGGAGGCCGCCATGTACATTAACACAGGTTATCTTCATTCATCGAGGATAGATTTTAAGGACAAAAGCCGTCCGCTTATTGTCGGCAGCTGCGGAAATTACCGCCTTTCGAGCCACTCTAAAATGCCCACATGGCGACCGAAAGGCAGACGTGATTTCCAGATAATTTACATTGCATCGGGAATAGTACATTTCCATTTTGAGAAGCCCGAAAACGAAACAGTAGTAGGTGCGGGAAATATTGTTTTGTTTCGTCCCAAGGAACTTCAGAAATACGAGTTTTACGCTAAAGATAAAACCGAAGTTTTCTGGATTCATTTCACGGGAAGTGAGGTGCGAAAGATACTCAGGAATTATGGTTTTTCTGACAACGAACGAGTCTTCCATGTCGGAACAGCTATGGAGTATGAGCGTGTTTTCAAGAAAATTATATTTGAACTCCAAAAAACGCAAGCAAACTACGAAGAAATGCTCCAAATTTTACTGCGTTACCTTTTAATCAGCTTCAGCCGTGAAATGACAAGAGAGCATGTTCTGAAAAATGAATTTCTTGACAAGCAAATGGAATCTGCTGCAAATTATTTCAGCGAAAACTATAACCTTGAAATCAGCATTGAGGACTACGCCGCTTCCAAAGGCATGAGCGTGTCGTGGTTCATACGCAATTTCAAAAAATACACGGGTCAAACTCCCGTTCAGTACCTCACATCAATTCGCATGACAAACGCTCAGGCTTTACTCGAAACCACGAGCTATTCCGTAAACGAAATCGGCAGAATAGTCGGCTATGCTAATCCGCTCTACTTCAGCAGAATGTTCAGAAAACAGAAAGGCTGTTCCCCGTCAGAGTACAGGAACCGTTCGCATGAGACATAAAAACAACTCCTGTGCCCGAAAGGACATAGGAGTTTCCATTTTTAATAAGTTATTTGAGCATTTCGCTGAGCTTGTTTTTTAAAATTTCATCTGCTCTGTCAGGAAAGGCATCAAGCCCCTGTGCGCAATAAAAATCAAGCTTGGGAATAGCGAACATATCGCACAGCTCTCTTAAATATATCTTTACGCTTGGGTTTTCACTGACAAAGCCGCCTGCCGTTGTTACATAGACAAGTCTATTTGCTTTACACAGCTTTTTCGGCACACCCTTTTCGTCATACGAAAAAGTAAGATTGTTCACACAAATATTCTCTATATAAACCTTTAGCAAGGACGGAAACGAGGAGTCCCAAAAAGGTGCGGCAATTACTATTTCATCGGCACTGGCAAAGTCACGGGCTATCAGATACCTATCAAAGCAATTTTTAGAAATATCTTTGTCACGAAGAATTATGTCATTCTCTGTCAATGGCTTAATATCAAGCGTTTTTAGAATGACTTCCTTTATATCGTATTCCTCATATTTCTTTGCTAAAAATTCCCTTGCCAATTTCTCGGTACGGGAATTTTCTCTTATACAGGAATTAATAAATAACAATTTCTTCATATTCACACCTCACAGTTTTTGTCTTTATTTTACTATCGCAAAAGAAAAATCTCAACCGTTACAGTTGAGATTTAAGGTTCTTAATTTATTTACTGTTTGCTTTGTTGGTTTTGAAATTCACAAAATCAAAGTGCTTGTCAAGCATCTCTCCGATGAGTCCGATTACCTTGCCCATCGTGAAAGCCGCTACGACTGTTCCGATTCCAAGTCCCTTGATGTGACCTACGCCGACAAATGTAATCACGGCTGTAAGAACCAAGCAAATGACATCAAACGGGATTTTTACCTTAGAATACTTGATTTTAAAAATGTTGCTTGTCTCTCTCGGGAAAAGATCAGTCGGCACAATCGGAAGTCCGCATCTGTTAGAAAGTGCGATTCCCGTGCAGATGATAAAGTAGCTTACTACGAAATAGAGCACTCTCATCGGCATTGTAAGTGGCAAAACGTGCATCCAGCTTTTGTGGAAATCAAGCAATTCACTGAAAGCAAATCCCACGACAAAGCTCAAAAGATAGGACGGGACGAACTTTTTGCGGAATATCATAAGCAGGGCAATCAAAAGTCCCTGAAATATATATGTCCAAGTTCCCAGTGACAAAAACGTGAATACAACGGAAAAGGCATAAGGCACACTCGAAATAGCCGAAATACCCGAGCCTGAATAGAGCATGAGAACAACTCCGAAGCTGTTAAATAGAACAACCATCAAAAGTGCCAGCTCTCCTCTGAAAATGTGCTTTCTTCCGCTTAAAGAACCTGTGTGTACAGCATCCATATTATTCCTCCAACATTCATTTTACCTGACGTAGTCAGTCGGAATCATATGTTTATAAAAAGCACATTAATTTCAGCTAAGCGCCGGTATCTTTTCTTTCTTTGCACTTGATTATAACATTTATATCGATAAAGTCAATCGGTTAAACTACCAAATAAACTTATCAATAAACTTAAAAAATAATGCAAAATTAAAAAGGAGAAACGACAACCGTTTCTCCTCATAAATCATCTGAAACAAATTTCTCTCATATCGAACACATAGATATCATCCAAGCTCACGCCCGAAATCATACTCAAGAACTTTAAATTTTCTTCTCTGGGAACATACTTTCCGTTCCTCCAACCGCTGACAGCTTGAGT
>CAVBOS010000131.1:0-5550 GCA_963597005.1 Lachnospiraceae bacterium | reverse complement strand
CATCAAGAGCGTTGCCGATAAGTGTTGGGATACTCGGAACCCAAATACCGTAGTCAGAAGACTCAGGAGCAGCAAAGTCGCTGTGCTCCTCAAAGTAAGAGAGAGCCTCTGTGTAGCTCATGGAAACAGTTGTCTCTGCATCCTCATCGCTGAGGTCGGAAGGAACCTCACTGTAGTATGCTGTGTAATCTGTATCCTCGAGAGTCTCTTCATCGGAAACAGTTACAGTTGCTGTTTCGCTTTCAGGCTTAAGAGCCTTAGCCTCTGCGAGAGTTGCAGCTGCGTCAAAATCTTCGTCTTCTGTATCAAACTCGATACCGAAAGCGTTGAGAGCTTCCTGTGCTGCTGTGTACTCTTCATTGTCAGCTTCATAATCGGATGTGCCGATACCGAAGAGATGCCAGCCATCGCCAAAGAGACCGTCATTTGCCCAGTCAGTAGCAGAAGTACCGACTGTAACCATTGCTATGTAATAGATGCAGAACATAACAACTGCGAAAATCGGAAGACCGAGCCATCTGTTTGTAACAACCTTATCAATCTTATCGGAAACTGTAAGCTTGCCTGCGCTTGCCTTCTTGTAGCATCCCTTGATGATTGAAGCGATGTAAACATATCTCTCATTTGTGATGATAGACTCAGCGTCATCATCGAGCTCTTTTTCAGCTGCCTTGATGTCAGCCTCGATGTGAGACATAACGTCGCTCTTGATGTTAAGCTGCTCAAGAATCTTTGAGTCTCTCTCAAAAATCTTGATAGCGTACCATCTCTGCTGCTCTTCAGGCATTGAATGAAGAACTGCTTCCTCAATGTGAGCGATAGCGTGCTCAACAGGGCCTGAGAATGTGTGCTGAGGAATTGTCTTTGTGTTCTTAGCGGCATCAATAGCAGCCTCTGCAGCCTCCATGATTCCTGTGCCCTTAAGAGCGGAAATCTCAACAACCTTGCAGCCGAGCTCTCTTGAAAGCTCCTTAGTGTTAATCTTGTCGCCGTTCTTGTTGACAACGTCCATCATGTTGACAGCGCAAACAACAGGAATACCAAGCTCAACAAGCTGAGTTGTGAGGTAGAGGTTTCTCTCGAGGTTTGTACCGTCGATGATGTTAAGAATCGCATCCGGTCTCTCAGCAATGAGGTAGTTTCTTGCGACAACCTCCTCAAGTGTGTAAGGTGAAAGTGAGTAGATACCCGGAAGGTCGGTGATGACAACTCCCTGATGTTTCTTAAGCTTACCTTCCTTCTTCTCAACAGTAACACCCGGCCAGTTACCTACGAACTGGTTGGAACCTGTGAGGGCATTGAACAGTGTGGTTTTACCACAGTTCGGGTTACCCGCAAGGGCAATTCTAAGATCCATATTTAATTTTCCTTTCCAAGACATTTTACTGTCCAAATTAACATTTTTATTGCCAAGCTTTAACTAACCACAGTAAACAGTGGCTAATAAAACTTATCGACAACTAACCTTTGGGTTAAAAAGAATCGAGGGTTTACTCGACCTCGATCTCTTCGGCGTCTGCCTTTCTGATAGAAAGCTCATAGCCTCTAACTGTTACTTCAATCGGATCGCCGAGAGGAGCAACCTTGCGGATGTAGACGTCAACACCCTTTGTAATGCCCATGTCCATGATTCTACGCTTGATAGCGCCTTCACCGTGGAGCTTCTTAACCTTAACGGTTGAGCCGATTTTTGCGTCCTTAAGTGTATTCATCAGAATATTCCTCCTTATAAAATTTCAATATAGTAAAGACCAATCAAGTTAAATCATGATCTTCTGTGCCATTTCACGGCTTAAAGCAACTCTTGCTTCTTTGACGTTAACAATAATGTTTCCGCCGATTTCATTTACGACCATGACATCTCCGCCTACAACAAAGCCGAGGTCGGCAAGATGAGCCTTAACTTCGGGGTTGCCGCCAATCTTCTTGATGATGTTGGACTCGCCCGGGGTTGCTAATAATAAAGGCATCATATTATTTCTCCTTTCCAATGAGAAAGAGTGCTTAGCAGAAGTTAAATTATCGTTACCGCAGTAAGCACACACTAACTAAGTGACTAAAAAATAAGAAGCATTCGCAACTAATGCTATTATAGTTAGCCTAAACTATTTTGTCAATCGAATAGAACGAAGTTTTTGGAATCTTCTGAAAAACTATGAATATCGCCGATAAGTAAAATTATACTAACTTAAAATTTGTGCAAAAAACCAACTGAAAAAAGGAAGCTTTTACGTCTTTTAGCTTCCTTTTTTCGTCAGTTTTACTTATTCAGATATTCTATTACAGACATTAGATTAGGCTCTACTGTTTCGCAAAGTGAAGTAATTTCTTCTGTCGGCGGGAGCAAATCCGGCACCATAATCGGACGCAAATTGCCTGCGTGTGCAGACCTTATGCCGTTGTAGGAATCCTCAATCGCATAAGCTTCTGACGGATTAACTCCGAGTTTTTCGCAAGCCTTTAGGTAAATTTCGGGGTGCGGCTTGCTGAATTTAACCTTGTCTCCGCCGATTACTGCTGAGAAAAAGGGAAATATATCGGCGTCCTTAAGTTGATTTTCTACGACCTCGGTTCTCGTGGAGGAGGCAAGAGCGATTTTTATATTATTATTTTTCAGATAAGCAAGGAGTTCTCTTATTCCTGACTTCATTGGTAATCTACCGCCGTCATATCTTTCGTGATACAGCTTAGATACCTCATTCTGACATTCGTCAAAAGGAAAATCAGCACCGAAGCTTTCAAGCATGATTTCCTTTGCTTTTGCAATATTTACGCCGAGACATTTATCGTAATGCTCCTCAAAATTTTTTGCACCGTGAGAAACGGCTACCTCACGCCAGATGTTTTTTACGCATATTTCAGAATCGAAAATAACTCCGTCCATATCGAAAACAACTGCTTCAAATTTTTTCATTGTTATATCCTCGAATTGTTCTGTTATTTATTCAGGTACTCAAAAGCAAGCTTCAAGGTTTCTTTGTCCGTTTCAAAAGTTGCTGCGTTTACTGCATCGTTAAAATTCATCCATTCTAATGAGCTTACTTCACATTCCTGATTAATAAGCTTATCAGATTTAGCTTCGGCAACAAAGAAAATAACATCTTTCATAACGCCTTCAAATGGGGAATAGGTGATTTTGTGGCGGAAATTGGTGTCAAGCTTAGCCTCAAGATTTGTTTCTTCCTTTATTTCACGAAGAGCGGTCTGCTCCTCTGTTTCATCGTTTTCAACATGCCCTTTTGGGATTGATGTGTGTCCCTGAGCCATGTGCTCGATAAGGAAGAGGTACTCGCCGTTTTCTTTTTTATAAACTACTGCGCCGCAGGATTTTTCAAATTTCATTATATTTCTCCTTAAAAGATATAAATTAATAATACAATAAACTAAAGAAAATCGCAACAAAAAGTGCTCCCGAATTAACGGGAGCACTGAAATGTTTCTTGTTGAAGAATTAGAGCTGAGGACCTGCAGCAACAAGTGCCTTACCAGCCTCGTTTGTTGTATACTTAACGAAGTTCTTCTGGAATCTCTCAGCAAGATCCTTAGCCTTTGCATCCCACTCGGAAGCATCTGCATAAGTATCTCTAGGATCGAGGATGCCTGTGTCAACGCCCGGAAGCTCTGTCGGAACCTCAAAGTTGAAGTAAGGAACAGTCTTTGTAGGAGCCTTGTTGATGTCACCGCTTAAGATAGCGTCGATGATTCCACGAGTATCCTTGATTGTGATTCTCTTGCCTGTGCCGTTCCAACCTGTGTTTACGAGGTAAGCCTTAGCACCGTTAGCCTGCATCTTCTTTACGAGCTCTTCAGCGTACTTTGTCGGGTGAAGCTCGAGGAATGCCTGGCCGAAGCAAGCGGAGAATGTAGGAGTAGGCTCTGTGATACCACGCTCTGTACCAGCAAGCTTAGCTGTGAAGCCGGAGAGGAAGTAGTACTGAGTCTGCTCAGGTGTGAGGATAGAAACCGGAGGAAGTACTCCGAATGCGTCTGCGGAAAGGAAGATAACGTCCTTAGCAGCAGGGCCGGAGGAAACACCGTTTACTGTAGAAGCAATCTTCTCGATGTGGTTGATAGGATAGGAAACACGAGTGTTCTCTGTAACGCTCTTGTCATCAAAGTCGATTGTTCCGTCTTCAGCTACTGTTACGTTCTCGAGAAGAGCGTTCTTCTTGATAGCGTTGTAGATGTCAGGCTCAGACTCCTTGTCAAGACCGATAACCTTAGCATAGCAGCCGCCCTCGAAGTTGAAGACACCGTTGTCGTCCCAGCCGTGCTCGTCATCACCGATGAGAAGTCTCTTAGGATCTGTGGAAAGTGTTGTCTTACCTGTACCGGAAAGACCGAAGAAGACAGCTGTGTTCTTACCTTCCATATCTGTGTTAGCGGAGCAGTGCATGGAAGCGATGCCCTTGAGTGGGAGGTAGTAGTTCATCATGGAGAACATACCCTTCTTCATCTCGCCGCCGTACCATGTGTTGATGATAACCTGCTCACGGCTTGTGATGTTGAAAGCTACGCAAGTCTCGGAGTTGAGACCGAGCTCCTCATAGTTCTCGACCTTAGCCTTGGAAGCGTTGTAAACAACGAAGTCAGGCTCGAAGTTCTTGAGCTCTTCCTCTGTAGGAGCGATGAACATGTTCTTGACGAAGTGAGCCTGCCATGCAACCTCAACGATGAAGCGGATAGCCATTCTTGTGTCAGCGTTAGCACCGCAGAATGCATCAACAACATAAAGCTTCTTGCCGCTGAGCTCTTTCTTAGCGAGATCCTTAACAACTGCCCATGTGCTCTCTGTCATCGGGTGGTTATCGTTAGGATAGGAAGGAGAATTCCACCAAACTGTGTCCTTGGAGTTCTCGTCCATAACGATGTACTTATCTTTAGGAGAACGACCGGTGTAGATACCTGTCATAACGTTAACTGCACCGAGCTCTGTCTTTTTACCTGCGTCAAAACCCTCGAGTGACGGGTCAAGCTCAGCGTTGTAAAGATCGTCATAAGAAGGATTGTAAACGATCTCAGGAGTGCCTGTAATGCCGTACTTGGTTAAATCAAGTGCCATTTTAAACTACCTCATTTCTGATTTTGTTTTATGAAGTATGAAATTCTGTATATTTCATACATATAAAGATTTTATAAAGAAATACGATCCGCTTGAAGGATCATCTTTCCCACTTCCGAAACTTAGTATACAATATATTTAAATGAACTTCAATAATTAATTGTTAAAAAATAGTTAAATTTATCACATTTTTGTTATTGAAACCGAAAAACTGAGCCTGTTTTGAGAAAAATAACAACATTATAAAGTGAATTTTATAATTTATAAAGAATGAAAAAGTCGTATCAAAATTTTTCATAAACTTAGAAAAAACCTTTTTTAGATAGTGTCTTTTATCTGTTTTTGAAAGATTGCAAAAGAAAAATTTCAAAAAGCTATTGACAAATAAATTTTGTCGTGGTAAAAATAAATAAACCGATGAGGAAGAGTGAGTACGATTAAGCAACTTTTCTAAAGCGAGCCGCAGGCGGTGTGAGTGTGGTAAAGAG
>CAVBOS010000130.1:0-5600 GCA_963597005.1 Lachnospiraceae bacterium | reverse complement strand
GCTACAAAGTGTGGAGTTTGGAGTGTTGAGTGTGGAGTTTATTTTAATTAGTAATTAATAATTTGTGATTAAATAGCGCACAAAAAATACAAAACACAAATCCCGAAAGGGCGACCTTTGGTCGCCCTTTCTCATTTTTAAATAAAATGTGCAATAATTGTATCCTGACAAATTAATCGAAGTGTACAAGCCGAATCTTTCACACAAAGAGAAATTGCGGAATACAAATACTGTTTATCCTAACTCCACATTTCACACTTCAAATATTTCTCTAACAGAAAAATATACATACCTTAAATATCGCACTTATTTTTTGACAGAAACGGCAAAATTAGTTTGACGGATACATTAAGCTGTGATAAAATTTCAGGGAAAGATTGTAAAGTTAAGAGGGAAGTATGGATAATAAGCTGTATACAGAATATATAAAGATTTTGGAAGAAGAGCTTGTCCCCGCTATGGGATGTACAGAGCCGATTGCCATAGCATATGCGGCGGCGCTTGTCAGAAAAACTCTCGGCAAAATTCCCGAGAAGCTTACGCTCAAAATTAGCGGAAACATCATCAAGAACGTAAAATCCGTTGTCGTACCGAATACAGGCGGACTTCGCGGAATCGCCGCAGCCGCTTCGGCAGGAATTATCGCAGGCGACAGTGAAAAGGAGCTTGAGGTTATTTCTGAGGTAAGCAAGGAGCAAATAGACGAGATTGTGAATTATCTCGAGACAGCAAGCTTTGATATTACGCCTTCCGATACGGACTTCATTTTTGATATTCAGATAACTGCAGAAAGCGGAAGTGACAGCGCATTCGTTCAGGTGGCTGGAAGTCACACGAATGTCATTAAGCTTTCAAAGAACGGCGAGAAGATAATAGATAAAGAATATGTTCAGGGCGGTGCGGCTGAAGAAACCGACCATACTCTTTTGAATGTTGAAAATATCATAGAATTTGCAAATACTGTCATAATCGACGATATAAAGGATGTAATCGGCAGACAGGTGGAGTATAATACCGCAATTGCCGAGGAGGGACTTTCAGGTAAGTGGGGAGCAAATATCGGTACGGTTTTGCTTGATGCATACGGTGACGATGTCCACACAAGAGCTAAGGCTTGGGCGGCGGCAGGCTCGGATGCAAGAATGAGCGGCTGTGAAAGACCCGTTGTTATAAATTCGGGTAGCGGAAATCAGGGTATGACCGCCTCACTTCCCGTCATCGTTTACGCAAAGGAATTGGGCGTTAGCGAAGAGAAAATGTTCAGAGCACTCGTTGTCTCGAACCTCATCACAATTCACCTGAAAACAGGCATAGGCAAGCTTTCGGCTTACTGTGGTGCAACAAGTGCAGGCTGTGGTGCGGGAGCGGGCATCTCGTATCTTTACGGCGGCGGGATGCACGAGATTGCACACGTGATAGTAAATGCTGTTGCAATTAATTCGGGTATGATTTGCGACGGCGCAAAGCCAAGCTGTGCCGCTAAGATTGCGTCAGCAGTCGAGGCCGGATTGCTCGGAGTGCAAATGCAAAAGAGAAACGAGCAGTTCTACGGCGGCGACGGAATAGTAATTAAGGGTGTTGAAAATACTATCGCAAATGTCGGCAGACTCGCAAGCGTCGGTATGAGAAAAACCGACGAAGAAATAATTTTAATGATGACGGGAAATTAATTTTGGGTATTTCCGTGTAAGTGTAATTAGGTAATAAGCATTCATTAGATAAACTGATAAGAAGCAATCATCGCGGAAAAGTCGTGGTACTCGGTATCACGGCTTTTTTGCTATATGAGAAAAAACGAACATTCTGATTGCAGTACTGTTGTTAAATATTACTTGAAAAGAATTGCCAAGATTTCGATTTTAGTGTATACTGTCTGTGAGAACTAAAATTTGTACATGTAAAAATTATTAGACAATTAACAATTGCTGTGTTAAAATATACTATACTTTGAAATAAATCAGACGAGCAACGAAAATCCGAAGAAAACAAAACGAATGTCAAACTTTAGAAAGGACTGAATGCATATGATTTTTGAAAAAATTGAAATCGGTGAAAAAGAAAAAATCAAAAGAGCTTCAAAAATAGCTGCTGAAATAGTAAGAGAACACTTTGAGCCGTTTTACGGCAAAGAGCAAAATGAATATATGATTAAAAAATTCCTCGCTCCGGCAAGCATTACCGCACAAATCGAGCAGGGAAACAGCTTTTATCTTATTCGCCCCGACAAGGGACGCGGAAAGTACTTGGGCTTTATGTCTTTCTGCCCAAACGGAGAAGCTATGCAGCTCTCTCTTTACTGCCTTTATGCCGCAGAGAGAAGCCGCGGCTACGGAAAGGAAATGTTTGAATTCCTTAAAAAGACAACTTATGATGCGGGTCTTCGTGAGATTACCGCAAAAGTCGGCAAAGAAAATCCGTCGCTAAATGTATATAAGCATCTCGGTTTTTCTATTCTCGGCGAAAGCAAAGAGGATATCGGCGGCGGTTACACCCTCGAAGATTACGATTTAATATATATACTTTAATTTAAAAATCAGCGGTTGCAGTGCAGATTTCATTAGCGTGAAGTCGATGTGCTTTACAGCCGCATTTTGTTTTTATTTAATTTCAAGGAGTTTATTATGGCTTGGTACGATAACGCCCTGTTCTATCACATTTATCCGCTCGGACTTTTGGACGCCGAAAAGCAAAATCCTTACGGCGAAGTAAACCACAGATTAAGAGAGCTTTCGCCGTGGATAGACCACATAGAGAAAATCGGCTGCAATGCGGTTTACATCGGCCCGCTTTTTGAGTCTGTCGGACACGGCTACGAAACAACAGACTACCGCAAGGTGGATTCCCGTTTGGGGGATAACGATGATCTGAAAAAGTTTGTCAAAGACTGTCACGAGAGAAATATCCGTGTGATTCTCGACGGTGTTTTCAATCACACCGGCAGAGATTTCTTCGCCTTTAAAGATATCAAGGAGAACAGAGAAAATTCACGTTATAAAGAATGGTATTCGGGAGTGAATTTCTGGGGCAACAATGAGTATAACGACGGCTTTTCCTATGACAACTGGGGCGGATACAATCTGCTTGTCAAGCTGAATCTCAAAAATCCCGAGGTTCGTGATTACCTTCTTGATACCGTGAAATTCTGGGTGGACGAGTTTGACATTGACGGACTTCGTCTTGATGCCGCCGATGTTCTCGACTTTGACTTCATGCGTTCGCTAAGGGGGCTCGCTGATACCGTTAAGCCTGAATTTTGGCTGATGGGCGAGGTTATCCACGGGGATTATTCACGCTGGGTAAACGAGGGAACTCTTCATTCTGTCACGAATTATCAGCTTCATAAGGCTTTCTTCTCCGCTCACAACGACCACAACTATTTTGAGATTGCTCACACGGTAAAGCGACTTTACGGGATGGGCGGCGAGAAGTTTAAGCTTTATAATTTTGTTGATAATCACGATGTTGAGAGAATTTTCACCAAGCTTAACAATAAGGCTGATTTCTTACCCGTGCATATTCTTCTGTATACTTTGCCCGGAATTCCTTCACTTTATTACGGTTCGGAGTTCGGTACCGAGGGAAAAAAAGAGCGAGGTTCGGATGATTCATTGCGCCCAAAGCTAGATTTAGCGGATTTTGAGGGAAATGATAAAGCAAAACTTATCACAGCACTCGGAAATGCAAAAAAATCATTGCCGCAGTTAAGTTGGGGTGAATATGCCGAAAAAACACTCACGACAACCGTTTATACTTTTGTGAGAGCAATCGGAAATTCTTCTGTTCTTGTAGCGGTGAACAATGCCGACAACGCAAACGAAGTTCGTGTAGGCGGACTTAATGACGGCGAATATGTCGGTGTGCTCGGCGGTGAAATTTTGACAGTATGCGGCGGCGAGGCGGTTGTTAAGTTATCTGCACATTCGGGAGAGATATTTGCTCCGAAAGAAACCGATTTCGAGAGAATCGAGCTTGATATAAAAAAGCTAAACGAGGAAAGTGAAAAACAGGCTGAAAAAGCTAATGCGGAAAAAGAGAAATTTGACGCTTCACTTCCCGACGTCGGAGACAGAAACGACTACGAAAACATGAGTCTTGATGAGCTTCATGCCGCAATTCTTGCAAAAATGGCAAAGAATGGCCCTGTCACCGACTACATGAAGAAGACGGTTTTCGACAACAATCATATTCCGTCGCTTATCGGCTGGGCAAAAAGCTTCAGATAAACTATTATAGGGGATGTTGTTGTCTGCCGTAGGGGGCGACCTTTGGTCGCCCTTGCACAAAGCAAAATATATGACCGCGATAAAACAACTTAATTCATGCATGGTGATGAATATAATTCCCGGTAAAGAGAGAATTGCTTCAAAATTACTAATTTTTTTGAGTGAATTTCTTAATCCGTTGGCAATCTGACAAAAAACTTTGCGTATGCTCAAAAGACTTGAAAAGAAAGCCAGCCTTTTGATATAATCAACGTGTGAGCATTCGCTCTATTACATTTATTTTTGCGGAGGTAAGACAAATGATAATTGATATTATGAATTTTATTCTTATTTCCGAGGGAATAGGTGCGTTTATTTTTAATTGAATTTTTGGCGGAGCTGTAATATAATCAGTTCCGCTTTTTTATTAGGAAAGGATGTATTGTTATGTCTAAAAAGGTAGCAGTAATCATGGGCAGCGACAGCGATTTTCCTGTTGTTTCCAAGGCAGTCGCAAAGCTTAAGAGCTTCGGCATAGAGACAGAGACTCATGTCATGAGTGCTCACAGAACACCTCAGCTTGCCGCTGAGTTTGCGAAAAACGCAAAGGCTAACGGCTTCGGAGTTATCATTGCGGCTGCAGGTATGGCGGCTCATCTTGCAGGCGTCATTGCGGCAGAGACCACACTCCCTGTCATCGGTATTCCCTGTAAGGGTGCTTCCCTCGAGGGACTTGACGCTCTTTTGGCTACAGTTCAGATGCCGTCAGGTATCCCCGTTGCAACCGTAGCTATTAACGGTGCAGAGAATGCTGCTGTTTTGGCGGCACAGATTCTCGCTCTTTCTGATGAGAGCATCGCTTCTCAGCTTGAAGAGGCTAAGAAGACAATGGTCGAGGGCGTTCTCAAAAAGGACGCTGCAATGCAGGAAAAGGTTAAAGAGCTTTAATTTTATATTATACAGCCCAAACATTAATTAACTGACAAAAACTTGAAAGGAAGAAATAAAATGAGTAAGAGCTTCAGCGATTCATACAAGGCAGCAGGTGTTGACGTAACAGCCGGCTACAAGTCTGTCGAGCTTATGAAGGAGCACGTTAAGAGAACAAATATCCCGGGAGTAGTTTCCGGTATCGGCGGATTCGGAGGACTTTTCAAGCCCGAGTTCAGCGGTATGGAAGAGCCGATTCTCGTATCCGGTACTGACGGATGCGGCACAAAGGTTAAGATTGCCCAGCTTGTGGACAAGCACGACACAATCGGTATCGATGCTGTCGCAATGTGTGTAAACGATGTTATCTGCTGTGGCGCAAAGCCGCTTTTCTTCCTTGATTACATCGCTTGCGGCAAGAACTTCCCTGAGAAGATTGCCGATATCGTCGGCGGTGTTGCTGAGGGC
>CAVBOS010000129.1:0-5653 GCA_963597005.1 Lachnospiraceae bacterium | reverse complement strand
TGATAAAGGGCGGTCGAAGACCGCCCCTACGGTAATAGCGTCCGTATTTATCTGTGTGCGTATTGGATTTGAATTGACCGATTACCGAATATCCCCGTAGGGGCGACCTTTGGTCGCCCACGCACAAAACTAAAAGAAGAATATAAATTTACGTGTGGAAAATTTCAAAGATAGGAGAATAATATGAAGATAATTGACGTACATTCGCATTTTACCTGTGACGAATACTTAGAAAGCCTAAAAAGACACGGCAAGGAGAACGAGGACGGTTTTCCGACGCCCAAATGGTCGATTGAGGAGCACTTGCAGAGCATGGAGAAAGCCGGGATTGAAAAGAGTCTCATGTCAGTTTCGTCTCCGCATTTCTGGTACGGTGACGCAAAAGAAGCGGCAGACATTTCGAGAGCCTTGGACGAGTGTGCAGCCAATTACAAAAGAATGTATCCAGATAAAATTATGTTTGCGGCGGCTCCTCCCGTTCCCGACATCGAAGCGGCGATCAGTGAAGTAAATTACGCTTATGATGTGCTTAATGCCGATGCGGTGAAGCTGCCTAGCAATGCGGACGGAATCTATCTTGGTGACGAAAGATACAATCCGCTGTTCGAGACGCTTAACAATAGAAACGCTGTTGTTTTGATTCATCCGACAGCACCGAAAAAATACCCTGACGGCTGTTTTACTTCGGTGCCGCTTCCGCTTTTTGAGTTCATTGCCGACACCACCCGTGCGGTTATAAATCTCATTACATCCGGTACGCTCGAAAAATATCCGAACATTAAGGTTATAGTTCCGCACTGCGGTTCATTTTTGCCTAATGTAATTGACAGACTTTCGGGCATAACAAAGGTGCTTGCGGCTAAGGGAATAGGTGAGCCTGTCGAGACAGATAAAAGTCTAAATTCGCTTTACTTTGATATTGCAGGCGATGCACTTCCTTCGGGAATATAGATACTTCTCACGCTGACGGACGAAAATCATATTTTATTCGGCGGAGATTTCCCGTACACACCGAGTGAACGCATTGCGGATAAGGTTAAGGCTTTGCTTGAGTCAAAGGAATATCGCCCGATTTTAGAGAAAATCATGTATCAAAACGCAGAAAAGCTGTTCGGAGGCTGAAATGAATATAAGAAATATGAAAATTTCCGACTACGAGAGCGTGTATGCGCTGTGGATGTCATGCACAGGAATGGGACTTAATAATCTTGATGACTCGAAAGAGGGCATAGAGATTTTTTTGAAGCGTAATCCTACAACATGCTTTGTCGCAGAAGAGAACGGCAGAATTATCGGCGTTATCATGGTCGGCAGTGACGGCAGACGAGGCTACATCTATCACACGCGGTTCATCCTGAATTTAGGGGACGGGGCATTGCGAGAAGCTTGGTCGAATCGGCACTTTGTGAACTCAAGAAACTCGGCATAAACAAGACCGCACTTGTCGTATTTGCAAGAAACGAAAACGGTAACAAATTCTGGGAGAAATTGGGCTTTACCGTGCGTGACGATCTTGTGTACCGCAATATGTCGCTTGCGGAAATGACAAGAATAGATACTTAAAGGTAAACGACAAACCCACCGAGAGGCTTTCTCGGTGGGTTTGTCAGAGTATCTAATAATGAAAAAAGAAGTTTCTTATATTTAAATTAAAATCAATCGTCTTCGCCGTTTCCTTTGAGCAGCCACATGACATCGACATCTAAAATCTCTGCAATTGCGAGCAGCTCAAAATCAGTTACTGCGCGAATCTGTCCTTCAAGCTTAGAAAGACCGCTGGAGTTCATGTCTACTCCCTTGACCTGTAGCTGAGCCAGAAGCTCCTTCTGCTTCATACCCTGGTTCTTTCTTGCGAGTTCAACTCTTGCTCCCACTAAATTTTTGTTTCCTATGGGTTGGTTTCTAAGGCGCATAAGATCTTACCTCTCAAGTGATTATGCATTTGCGGCGACACCGCCTCGCAAATAGCGGCACTCCCTCAAATGCATTTTATTTTGCGGAGAAAAAAGCTTTAATTTTAGTAATTTCACCGCTTGAAGTGCTTTTGTGGAATATCGATAGTAATATTATACAATTCTTTGCAAAAAAAGTAAATAGCATTAAAACAAAATATCTATTTTGTACAAATGAGGCTGTTCTAAATGTGTAAATAAACGAAAAAACAACGCTTTTTATCGAAATTTAATAGCGTTTGGCTTAAAAATACGATTAATATTTGGTTCGGTGAAAATTATCGAGATGTTTTTTTGGTACAGAATGACATTTGATTTTAAAAAAGGGGACAGAAAAACTGTCCCCAAAAAAGCAAATCAGATTTTGAAAAGAAGATCCGTGTAGCTTGGATACGGCCAAAATTCCTTGCCCGTTTTGTCCTCGAGGAAATCTACGCAGTCTCTGAGTTCCTTCATGCACGGAATAATTCTGTCTCTGCAGAAGACAGAGCCCTCAAGAACGTCCGACTTAATGTCCTCATAAGCCTTTGTGAGAATTTCAAGTCCCGATACGCTTGAATAAGCCTTGTCGAGTGTCTCGGAAAGCTTCTCGATTAAATCGCACTCTGTTTTGCACGAAAGTGAGCTTATCACGCTTCTCTGACGGATTACGCTGTCGGAAAGGCTTGTGATATACTTGCTTACAGACGGGATAATATCACGCTTGACCATTGAAATCATGGTCTGAGCCTCGATGTTGATAGTCTTCTCGTACTCTTCAAGGAGAATGTCTCTTCTCGAGTTCATCTCAACCTCGTTGTAGATATTGTGGTCTTTGAAAAGCTTAATATTCTTCTCATCGCAGTAGTGCGGAATAGCGTCCACGGCGGTAGCAAGGTTGTGAAGTCCTCTTGCCTTAGCTTCCTCAAGCCACTCGGCGGAATAGCCGTCACCGTTGTAAATGATTCTCTTGTGGTTTCTGTAAACACGGCGGATGAGGTGGCGAAGTGCCTTATTGAAGTCTTCTGCTTTCTCGAGCTCGTCCGCAAACTGTTTGAGCTCCTCGGCAACTATCGTGTTGAGCATGATGTTCGGGCAAGCGATGCTCATAGCAGAGCCTACCATTCTGAATTCAAACTTATTGCCTGTGAACGCAAACGGAGAAGTTCTGTTTCTGTCTGTTGTGTCCTTCGGAAGATGAGGAAGTGAAGAAACGCCGATTTCCATTCTCTGAGTCTCACGCTCCTCGTATGCACGGTGCTTGTCGAGTGCGTCGAGAATATCGGTGAGCTCATCTCCGAGGAATATGGAAACGATAGCCGGCGGTGCTTCGCTTGAGCCTAAACGGTGGTCGTTATTTGCGCTTGCGGCTGAAATTCTGAGCAAATCCTGATACTCGTCAACGCCCTTGATTACAGCGCAGAGGAACAAAAGGAAGGTTGCGTTTTCGGACGGATTTTTGCCCGGAGCAAGGAGATTTCTTCCCGTGTCGGTCGAAAGTGCCCAGTTGTTGTGCTTTCCGCTTCCGTTGACGTACTCAAACGGCTTTTCGTGTAAAAGACAAACAAGACCGTGCTTTCTTGCGACATTCTTCATAATCTCCATTGTGAGCTGGTTTTGATCTGTTGCAAGGTTTGTTGTGGTGAAAATCGGTGCCATTTCGTGCTGAGCGGGCGCAACCTCGTTGTGCTTTGTTTTAGCGAGAATTCCGTACTTCCATAATTCCTCGTCAAGCTCTCTCATGTAAGCGGCGACTCTCGGCTTGATAGCACCAAAATAGTGGTCGTCCATTTCCTGGCCCTTTGGGGGCTTTGCGCCGAAAAGCGTTCTGCCGCAAAGAAGAAGGTCGTCTCTCTTATTATAAAGCTTCTCGTCAATGAGGAAATATTCCTGTTCTGCGCCGACTGTTGTCGTAACCTTCTTGGTGGTCGTGTCGCCGAAAAGACGGAGAACTCTGAGTGACTGGGTGTTGATTGCTTCCATCGATCTCAAAAGCGGAGTTTTCTTATCGAGAACCTCGCCGCCGTAGGAACAGAAAGCAGTCGGGATATATAAAGACTTATCCTTGATGAATGCGTAGGAGGTGGGGTCCCATGCGGTGTAGCCTCTTGCCTCGAAGGTGGCACGAAGTCCGCCCGAGGGGAAAGACGATGCGTCAGGCTCTCCCTTGATGAGCTCCTTGCCGGAGAACTCCATGATGATTCTTCCGTCGGCTGTCGGTGTGATGAAGCTGTCATGCTTCTCTGCCGTGTAGCCTGTCATCGGCTGGAACCAGTGGGTGTAGTGTGTTGCACCCTTCTCGATAGCCCAATCCTTCATGGCGTTTGCCACGGCATTTGCTACGGAGAGCTCGAGCTCTCTGCCGTTGTCGATTGTCTCACGAAGCAATTTGTAAACATCCTTCGGCAGTCTCTGCTGCATGATGTCTTCGTTAAAGACATTTGTGCCGAAAATTTCAGGTACGGAATCTTTCTGTGCTGTATAGGACATGATTTCCTCCAAATAATAGATAAGAGTGGTTTTAACTTGTGCTACAAGATATTTTATAGGTAAAATAAGCTCAAGTCAATAAAATTTATCTAAAGAATTTGTGCCGTGATTTGAATAATCCTTTAATGGGGAATTTGCCCAAAAGCATTCAAGTTAAACCGGGATTCTGTGAACTATGAACTAAAGCAGAAAAGGCTTCGTTGTGCTTAAATACAAGAAAAATTAAATCCGAGTTTAACGGAAATGTGCTGTAATCTTAAATTTTTCGTAAAAATTGACAGTCTGTCAGGAATTATTTTATAATCTATAAGCAGATATTTTTCTCCGATAGGAGATATTCATATTGCCCTTGAATCAATATTCGTAAATTAATACCAATGAGGTAATTAAACATGAAATATACCGTAAACGATGTGATGTCCTTTATAGAGGAAAACGACGTTAAATTCATCAAACTCGCTTTCTGTGACGTAAGGGGAAAACTCAAGATCATTTCCATTCAGCCGCCGCTTCTCGATCAGGCTTTTTCGACAGGCGTTCCCGTTAAGGCAAAGTTCATCGAGGGCTTTGGTCACTCGGGCGAGGTCTTCATCAAGCCTGACATTGACACCATGTGCACCTTGCCGTGGAGACCGTCTCACGGAAGTGTCATCCGCTTCTTCTGTGATATCGTTAAGGCTGACGGCACGCCGTTCGAGTGCGACACGAGAAATGTTCTGCGTGAAGTCAGCAAGAAAGCAATCGAGAACGATATGCGAATCAAGATAAGAAACGAAATCGAGTTCTATCTTTTCAAGAACGACGAGGAGGGCAACCCCACGGAGATTCCCTTTGACCGTGCGGGCTATATGGACGAGGCACCGAGCGACAAAGGCGAGGATGTCAGACGAGATATTTGCCTGACTCTCGAGGATATGGGAATCACTCCGATACTTTCTCATCACAATGCGGGTCCCGGACAGAACGAGGTTGTCTTTGTCGAGAGCAGTCCCATGAGTGCCGCCGACAATGTCATTGCTTATCGCTCTGTTGTCAAGAACATGGCGGACAGAAGCGGACTTCACGCTTCTTTCAGACCTAAGCCGCTTGCCGACGAATGCGGAAACTCGTTCAAGATTAAGTTTGCACCGAGATACAAGGGCTCACCGTGCACGGAGTCATTCCTTGCAGGACTTATCCGCCGCTGTGCGGAAATCACCGCCGTGCTGAATTCTAAGGAGGAGTCTTATGAC
>CAVBOS010000128.1:0-5697 GCA_963597005.1 Lachnospiraceae bacterium | reverse complement strand
AAAAACAAACAAAAAAGCAAAAATCTTTTCAATCTTTTCAATCTCAGAAATAGTCATGGCTCTTACCTTCTCGTCCTTGTTCATGTCGTCGCTTGGGCCGAGAATCTCAGAGTGAGTCCATTTTTCGCTTGCCTTGTTGCCCGCATGGCTTATCTGCTGAATGGCAAGAGTGCCTTTCTTTGCCGTGTGAATGATTTCCGTCAACTTTTTAAAGGTGGAAGCATCCGCCGTTCCGTCTGCGGAAAGCTGATTGTCATGCGCTTTTCCCTGAATATTCACATAGGAATGCTCTGTCATGATAATTCCTATGTAGGGATTTTCGGCAAGCTTTTTGTAATATTCGAGAAGCTTCTCCGTTACCGAACCGTCTGGTGATTTTCCCGTTGCCATAGGCGGCAAAATAATTCTTGACGGAATACTGTATTTTCCGATTTTAAATTCCTTTGTCACGTTATCAAATGCCATAATGTCCTCCCATACATCCTAAATAAATTTTATCATAGCCGCACTTCTCTGTAAATACGATTTTTCAGAGAACGGCTCAGCTGTGTAAATATTGCACCACCAAGTTCGATTTCAGGCTTCTTCCCACGCCTTCTTGACAAACTCAGCGGATTTTTCGAGATAATTGAGTTGGTTTTTTGCCGCGAAGTGCTCGACTGCCAGAAAACCATCATACCCTGTCGATTTAATTAGCTTGATGCACCTTTTCATGTCGATAACTCCGTATCCCACGGGAGAAGCATACATTTTCTTTCCCGTATAGGTTTCCTTATCAAATTCTCTTTCATCAAAGGGCACAAGTGCTCTGTCTTTTAGGTGAACATGGTGCAGTCTGTCTTTAAACGGTTCAAACGCGTCAACGCAGTTTTCCTCCATGAGGTAAAAATTTCCCGTATCAAAAGTAAAGCCAAGGTCGGGAATTTTATCGAAAAAGTTTCTCACACCGTCTATCGTGTTAATCGGTGAATCAATGTGGTCAAAATCCTCCACCGTGACAATTACGCCCTTTTTCTTTCCCATAGCGACAACCTCTTTTTCGGCTTCAATCATTCTTGTGAGCGCCGCATTTTTGTCATCGTCCTTACTGAAAAGCCCCGGGGTAAGCTGCAATAAATTCGTCTCCGAGTCAGCTATACAATCGATACATCCCTCGAACCACTCTCTGTCAAATTCATGTGCAAAATCGGCATTAACAAAGAAATTAGCTATTTTCATTCCGTGGGCATGAATTTTCTCAATTACTTTCTCATCAGAAACAGGAATCCAATTCTGTCTGTAACCTATGTCGAATGCGGTATATCCCATAGCCTTGACCCTTTCGATAGCCTCGTCAATCGAAATTCCAAGCTGTTCTGCGCCCTCTATGACATGAATATAGAAAGTCGAGAGCTTAAGTTTATTTCCATTTCCCATTTGCCCCATATGTCACACCTTCCCATAGTGAATATACCTTTATTCTAACAGCAGAAATTATGGTTATCAATATGAATAATTGTGGTTTTCACAAAAAAACGCAGAGCCTATTTCTAAGCTCTGCGAAAAATAATTTGTTTAATTTCATCTACCGAAAAATCAGCAAAGTCAGAAGAATTAATCAATTAATCTTCGTCATCAATCTTGATTTCGACTTCCTCTTCGTCGTCAGCTGTTTTCTCTTCCTCGGCGTCAGCAGTCTCTTCTACTTTTGGCTCTTCCTCAGCTTCTTCTGCTGTCTCAGGCTCAGCTTCAGTCTCCGCTTCCTCCTCGGACTTCTCTTCGTCCTCAGGCTCAACTGTAATCTCAATCTCGATGTCGCCGTCGTCAGACTTGATTACGCCCTCTTCCTCGAGGATATCTTCATCGGTCTCGTCGTTCTCACGCTCCTCGGCAAGCTCTGCCTTCTTAGCCGCAATCTGCTCCTTGACCTTATCCGATACGGAATAAACTGTATCGAGCACAACAACTCCTGCCTCTTCAACAACCTCTGTTGTAGCTCTTGCAATATCACCGATAATCTCGCTTGTCTCCTTCTTGGAAGGATTTCCGCCTGCACCCGCAGCCACCTGATCGAGAGTTCTGTTCTCCTGATATCTCTTTGCCACCTTAATTGCACCTGCTGCCGCAACACCTGCTGCTGCAATGCTTATTGCATTTTTAATGAATCCCATCTTATAAACCACCTTTCATGATTCTGTAATCTAATAATAATATACTCCCTGCTTTAAATAAAGTCAAAAGTATAAATTAATTTTGAATATTTTTTTAAGTCAGATGTTCAATTCCTTTATACTCTTTATCTGATATTTGTCGTTCATTCCCTCAGGAAGCGGCTTTTCGTCGGGGTTTATCCACACGGCGTCTATACCCGCATTCATGGCTCCCTTTATATCGGATGAAAGCGAATCGCCCACCACAAGATAGGAAGATAAATCGCTGTCGCCTATGTCGGCTAAAACATAGTCAAAATATCTCTTGTCGGGCTTTGCGAATCCCGTTTCCTCAGAAACATACATTTTCTCGAAGTACGGAGTGAATTCGCAGTCGTCAAGTCTGCCGTGCTGAACAAAAGCAATTCCGTTTGTGATGATGAAAACACGGTATTTTTCACTTAATTCACGCATTTTCTCGGTCGCACCCGGAAGCAAAAACTTCTGGTGCGAAAGGTTCTGCTCGTAAAGCTCCGCCATCTCGTTTTCATCACCGCTCACTCCCGCTTCTTTCAGGAATTCACGAAATCTTCCTGTTGTGAGCTCCTGCTTGGTGCATTCGCCCCTTTCGAGCTTTTTCCACCAAGAGTCATTCACTCTGTCGTAAATTTCACCGAGTGAGGGGTTATACTTTTTCGGATTTATCGTCTTACTCTCGTTCCACGCAAGCTCGATAGCCTTTGCCTGAGCACGGGCAAAATCCATGAGCGTGCCGTCATTGTCCATTAAAATATATTTGTACATCAGATATTGCTCAAATCCTTTTTCTTTTTCTGGACAGGCATAGTGGAAACATCAACACCGAGATTGGAAAGAAGCTCCGTGGCGGCATTATAGCCCATTTTCTTCTGTCTGTGGTTCATTGCCGCAACCTCGATGATAACGGCTGTGTTTCTGCCCGGCTTAATCGGAACGGTGATAACAGGAATTTCCACTCCCAGAATTTCGGTATATTCGCTGTCGACACCCATTCTGTCATAGACCTTGTCGGGGTCCCAGTTCTCAAGGCTTACGATAATATCGATATCCTTTTTAAGCTTGATTGCGCCCATACCGAAAAGTCTTCTTGCATTGATTATTCCTATGCCACGAAGCTCGATAAAGTGGCGGATATTCTCGGGCGACTGACCCATAAGGACATTATTGTTAAAGCGTCTTATCTCAACAGCATCATCGGCTACAAGTCTGTGACCACGCTTGATAAGCTCGATTGCCGTCTCACTTTTTCCGACGCCGCTGTCGCCGACAATCAAAACGCCCTCACCGTAAACCTCGACCAAAACGCCGTGACGGGTAACTCTCGGAGCAAGCTCATCGGAGAGGAACTGTACCAAGGTTGCGAAAACATCCGATGTCGTCTGCTCGCTTCTTAGCATGGGAACATTGTTTGCCTCGGCACACTCCATAAAATAATCGGAAATTTCAAGGCCTCGTGTGAAAACAACCGCCTTTGGCTCAAGCTCCATGTAACGCTTGATTATGGTGTTTCTCTTCTCCTCGTCATAGCTTAAAAGAAGAGCCATCTCTCCCATTCCTATGATAGAAATTCTCTTGTTGTCAAAAAAGGAAGTAAATCCGGAAAACTCAACACCCGGACGGTTGACCTCCGCTGTTGATACTTCAATTTCCTCGGCACTTTTCGGAAGATATACCGCATCAAGTCCGAGCTGCTCTATTATTTTTGATAATGCGATGGAATATTCTGCCATCATCATTCCTCCTGTCTGGTTCATACGCTTGCGCTAAGATGATTTTAACACATTTTCCACAGTAAATAAATACTTTTTTGGTAAAATTGTGAAGCAATAAATTTACATTGCCTTTACCTAATGTGTTCAGCCTATTCCAAGTGCCTGTTTTGCGAGGGCATCCGCCATATCGTTGAATCTGTCGCCCGAATGGCCCTTGACCTTGACAAAGCTTATTTTCATCTTCGTTCTTGCGTCGGCACAAAATTCTTTGTATGCCTTTGTTGCGTCCAAGTTTGCCTTCCATTCACCGTTTGCCCAGCGAGCGACACCCTCATAATCGTGGAAAATGACAATCTCGGGAATATCGTTTCTAAGGCAATAATTAATAACAGAAACACTTCCCATTATCTCACCCGCAACATTTCTCATATCCGCCATTGTCGGATCATCAAATTTTTTTGAAAATTTGAGTGCTTTTCCGTGCCAAAAAAGTACCGCACCGCAAGAAAATTCCTTTGTGTCCTTTTTGTAGCTTCCGTCCACATAAGCTATCGCTCTTTCGCTCGAGTCAGGAATCTCTCCGTTTGAAACGGTCGGAACGCTCACCGCATTGCCGCTGTCAGCCGCAAGATAATTCTCGGCTTCCTCTCTTGTCGGAAATGATTTATATACCGCAGAAGAAAAACCGTCTATTTGCTCCTTGCACTCATTCCAAGTGAGAAATATTCCTGTTTTTCTGCCGTTTTTAACCGCGTAAAATTTTTTTGCCATGTATACCTCTTTTAACTAAACTTAAATTTAAGTTGATAATATCACGAAAACACAGATTTATCAATCTTTGCAAAATAACTGCAAATTACAACCAATCGCCCTTGAGCTTAATCTCAAGGTTAATGTTATCATTGTATCAGAAAGAAAAAGTTAATTAACAGAATAATTCACGGTCACTGCCTGTTCTGTTTATTTTTGCAAAAACATTACATTTTGTAGCTTGTTTTTTGCATATTTGCCTATTTTCATTCACAATTTTATCACAATCAAAACTGATAATCTTTAATCGAAAAAGATAGTAAATTCGCCTAATCAAACAATGCATGTATATATCAGGAGAGAAAAATTGAAGAAATCAACCACATCAAGAGCAAAGCAAAAATTGACTGCACCGCTTGCCCTTATACTTTGTGCGGCAATTTTAAGCGGATGTACCACCGTCAGCTGTCAGGCATCAACAGCCTACTACGCCATAGAGCATGATGAAGTAAAAACTCTTGCCGCAGACGAAGTGACGGACACAGAGGACACATACGAGGAAGATGAAAGCGACACAGCAGTAAGCAAAATCCCCGCAGAAAGCAGTGAAAACACTGAAGAAGGTGAAGACATCGAAGAAACGGATTTAGCCGAAACGACAGAGGTTGATGATGACCCTGACAAAGAAGGAACTATTTTCTCAGCCGCATATGCTAATCTCTCCATATCGGAGAAAATCTCTCTTTTGAAACAGTTTTTCCCCGCCGGAAGCTACTGGAACTCTCACGACAATCTTGATGAAGACGAAAACGAGAGCAAATATCAAGCCGCCATGCACATCAGCACCACACCGTGCTCAAACTTCGGCTCATATTCCGATTATTGGTGCAACGCCTACAATGGCATAACTAAAAACATGTTCTCCTATGAGGGAGACAACATTCAGTGTCTGGGATTCGCAAGCATGATAAGCGACTTCCTTTGGGGCGAAGAAACTCCGATTTACATTTCCTACGACTGGGACGACATAGAAGTAGGCGACCACATTCGTTTCATCAGTGCGGAAC
>CAVBOS010000127.1:0-5737 GCA_963597005.1 Lachnospiraceae bacterium | reverse complement strand
TTTTATTATCGCTTCGCTCTGTTTTTCGTTTTTAGTTTCTGCTATTTATTTCTCTCGTGGGCGCTACCCACACCCGTTCGCTTTTTGTAAAAAGCGAAAACAAAAACTTTTATGTTTCACCTTTTAAAATCTGCTTAAAGCTCGCGTCTTCCCTCAATAGCTCTGGAAAGCGTAACTTCGTCCGCATACTCAAGGTCGCCGCCGACGGGTATTCCGTAAGCTAATCTCGTCACCCTTATACCGAGCGGTTTCAAAAGTCTCGAGATATACATAGCTGTCGCCTCTCCCTCAACGGTTGGGTTTGTCGCCATGATAACTTCCTTCACATCAGGAGTAATTCTTGCGAGAAGCTCTTTTATTTTCAACTGATCTGGCCCGATTCCCGAAAGCGGAGAAATTGCACCGTGAAGCACATGATAGCACACGTCAAACTCATTTGTTCTCTCGAGTGCGAAAACATCACGGGGATCTTCCACTACACAAATTGTAGATTTATCTCTCGATTCATCCTTACAAACGGGACAAAGCTCGTCATCGGTTAGATTACAGCAAATTTTGCAGTAGCGGATCTTTTTCTTAGCCGCTACAATCGCCTTAGCGAAATCCTCTGCTTCTGCTTCGCTCATATCGAGTATCTGATAAGCGGCACGCTGTGCGGATTTATGTCCGATGCCCTGAAGGCTTTCGAACTTATCCACGAGATTTTCAAGCGGCGCTACATGATATTCGGGCATAATCAGAAGAGACCCGGAAGACTCAGACCGTTTGAAAGGTCGCCCATTCTCTCGTCCTTATCCTCAGTAGCCTTGCGAAGAGCCTCGTTTACTGCTGCCATGATAACGTCGGAGAGCATCTCTGTATCCTCAGGGTCAACAATCTCTGGGTTAATCTCGATGGACTTAACCTCCATCTTACCTGTTACAACAGCTGTGACCATTCCGCCACCTGAAACGGCTGAATACTCCTTAACCTGAAGCTCCTCAGAAACTGACTCCATCTGCTCCTGCATCTTCTGTGCCTGGCGCATAAGCTGCTGCATATTTCCTATTCCGCCGCCACCGACGCCCTTTGGTAATCTTGCTTTCATATCATTAATTCCTTTCATTTACTTAATTATTGTTCATATTCGACTTCAATTCCGCTGTTTTCAGCTCTTTTCACAAGCTTATCGACGGGATTTTCGTCTTTCTTTTCCGATTTGACGGCTTCACCCTTATAAGGGCCGAGACTATACTGTCTGCCTGTCACCTCGGCGATTATTTCTCTTATTTTGTTTCTCTTGTTGGCATCTCGAAGCAGTTCAAAAGCAATCTCCTTAGCGTCAACAAGAATATAACGGCCGCTGATATATGCATGCGAACCCGAAAAAGCTGCTCCGGCTGACGGAAACTGCATTCCGATTCTCTCCACAACATCAGGCCATTCGCCAAACGGCACAACCTCTGTTTGCGTAGGCGCAGTTATCTGCGGCTTAGGCATTGAGTCATACATAATTCCTTCGGGCCGTTTATTTTTAGGAGCAGTATTTTCTGTTGTTTCAGATGCATTTTCAATCTGAACCTTCTGCCTCTTGGATGAAGGAATTCCCTTTTCGAGTGCCTCTATTCTTCTTATTAGTGCTTCGGGAGTAGAATCAAGCTCAGGCGAGCAAAGACGAATGAACGCCATTTCAACCTCGACACGCTGATTTCCCGTGTTCATTCTGTCCATAGCCGCACGAAGTACGTCCATGGAGTGAAGAACAGTCGCAAGAGTCATACTCACTGCCTGCTTGTCAAATGAAGCATACTCCGACTCGGAAACATTCACCATACTTTTGAGAACACTGCTTCCGGACATTGTCTTAATGAGCATAAGCTTGCGGAAATGGTCAGCCACTTCTTCACAAAGCCGTCCCATATCCTTAGAATTCTCGTTTAGTTTGTTGATTATCTCAAGAGCCGTGCTTGTATCGTGATTTCTCACGCACTCGGCAAGCTTAAAAAGATAGCTGCTGTCAGCAATTCCGACAGTCTCGTTGACTACCTCTTCAGTGACATTGTCGCTCCTCGAGAGGCACTGATCAAGAATAGAAAGTGCGTCTCTCATTCCGCCGTCCGCAACTCTTGCGATCTTCAAAGCAGCGTCATGCTCGATTTTGACATTCTCCTGAGAGCAAACCCATTCGAGTCTACCCGCTATGTCTTCTGCCGTAATTCGTTTAAAATCGAATCTCTGGCATCTCGACAAAATAGTCGGCAAAAGCTTGTGAACTTCTGTTGTAGCCAGAATGAAAATAACATGCGACGGAGGCTCCTCAAGTGTTTTGAGAAGTGCGTTGAACGCCGAAGCCGAGAGCATATGAACCTCGTCTATGATATAGACACGGTACTTTGCGTTGCTCGGAGTGAAATTAATTTCCTCGATAATCGAGCGAACAGAATCAACGCCCGTGTTGGACGCTGCGTCAATCTCCGTGACATCGAGAATACTGCCGTTATCGATACCCTTGCACGTGTCGCACTCACAGCACGGGTCGCCGTTCACGGGATGTTCGCAGTTGACAGCCTTTGCGAGAATTTTCGCACAGGTGGTCTTTCCTGTTCCTCGAGAGCCCGTAAAAAGGTAAGCATGAGAAACTCTGCCTGCGATAAGCTCGTTTCGAAGAGTTTCGGTAACCTGAGGCTGACCGACAACATCCGTAAGCTTAGTAGGACGATATTTTCTGTATAAAACCTTATAAGCCACCTAAGCCACCTCCGAAAAAGCTTCACCGTAACAAAAAAGGCAAGCCGTAAGTCCGAAGAATATGTGAACGGACAGGCACCCTGCATCGCACGGTCAAATCCGCTTAATGCTGCTCGGTTCCCCGCCTGACATGGTTCACGGCAGTCCGTCGTACAGACCTATCCGCTCGCATATTCCACGGCAAACGCCGCTTACCTTAGTTGCTGTTTTACAGCTTTAATATCATACAACATTCTATGATAAATTTCAAGATTTTTTTGTGAAAATATCAAAAGTTATCAATTTATTCACGATTATGCAAGATAGTTTTATGAATAATAAAAGTTTTTGTCACGCTTTTTTCAAAAAGCGTGCAGGTGTGGGCAGCGCCCACGATAGAAAAGCAAAGCACCTGTTAAAAATGAATAACAGAGCGAAGCGATAATAAAAATGGTAGGCTGTTAAAGTTAACCAAAATGCGAAGCATTTTAGAATGCGTAGCGTTCGTGGTTGGGCTTTAACAGCCGAGCTGTGTACACTAAGAGAAATACAGGACGGAAAATCCCTCGCACCAAGCCAGTTTAGTTTTTTGTTTTGAACAGTCATTTCTGTTCGTCATCTATCTTTGCATAAATCAGTCGGCTTGTCGGCTTAACTACGGGCATTCGCCCTGAAAATGCACGCATTTTCGGTTAAGCTTCCAAGCCTATCTTTTTTACTATCGCTTCGCTCTGTTTTTTCGTTTTTAGCTTCTGCTATTTATTTCTCTTGCGGGCTCCGCCCACACCCGTTCGCTTTTTGAAAAAAGCGAAACCAAAAACTTTTATTATTTGCTGATTATTTTCTCATACGCAAGACGCTTAGTTCCGTCATCAATAGTGATAATACCGCAGTACTCATAGCCGTTTTTAAGTATAGTGTGCTGCATAACAAGATTATCCTCGTGAGTGTCTATTCTTGCGCTTTTAACTTCATTTTCACGGCATGTTTTTTCCGCAAAATCCATAAAGAGCGAAGCCGCTCCTTTTCCTCTGTAATTTGGATGAACGGCTACACGGTGAAGCACGCAGTATTTCTCATTGTCTGTAAGCCATTTTCCGCCCTCTATAACATCATATGTACTGTCTTTTCCGAGCACCATGGCAGTATATGCAACAACCTTACCACCGTCTTCGCCGACATATGCGACATTATTTTTAAGGTCATTAAGAAAGGTTTCTTCATTCGGAGTTCCTGTTTGCCACTGGTCGATACCAGATTTTTTCATGCCCTCTCTGCACAGTAAAAAGATTTCGCTTACGCTTTTTGCATCGTCCAAAACAGCTTTTCTTATGTTCATGTTATCACCCTTTACCGAAGTTTTTTACATTTTACAGCATTTACTACAAGAGGTCAAATTAATTAAGAAATAATAAATTATAATTAATAATTATCAGATACACGGTTTTGCTTATTCTTGATTTATCAAAGTTTGATTAATGTTATCCCGTAGGGGCGACCTTTGAAGTGTGAAATTCGGTGCTGGGTCAGAACAGTATTCGAGTTTCTCAATTTCTTTTTGTACAAAAGGTTAGGCACGAAAAATGTCTGACTGCAAACGCTTTGCGTTTTTTGTCGTATTTTCCGTGCCTGTATTTTTATTTATGTTCGATATTTCGCTTTGTGTAAATCGGTCGGCTTGTCAGCTTAACTACGGGCATTCGCCCTGAAAATGCTGCGCATTTTCGGTTAAGCTTCCAAGCCTTTCTTTTTTATTATCGCTTCGCTCTGTTCTTTCGTTTTTAGCCTCTGCTAATTATTTCTCTTGTGGGCTCTGCCCACACCCGTTCGCTTTTTGTAAAAAGCGAAGCAAAAACTTTTGTGTTTTTTACAACTATTATAACTATCAGTTATCCCAAACGAGTGTTGCAAAATAATCGTCCGGTGTTTCTGCTCTTCTCATCATGGTGACACTTCCGTCCTCATTCAAAAGAAGCTCGGCACTTCTCAAACGTCCGTTGTAGTTGTAGCCCATTGAGAATCCGTGTGCTCCTGTATCGTGAATAACAAGCAAGTCACCCTTATCGATTTTCGGAAGCATTCTGTCAACCGCAAACTTATCGCAGTTCTCGCATAGTGAACCTACTACGTCGTACTTCTCGGTAAGCGGTGCGTTTTCCTTTCCGAGCACAGTGATATGATGGTATGAACCGTACACTGCAGGTCTCATAAGGTTTGCCGCACAAGCGTCAACACCGATATATTCCTTATATATATGCTTCTCATGAATTGCTCTTGTTACAAGGTGACCGTTCGGAGCAAGCATAAATCTTCCCATCTCGGTAAAGATTGAGACATCACCCATTCCTGCAGGAACAAGGATCTCGTCAAATGCCTTATGTACGCCCTCACCGATAGCGAAAATATCGTTCTTCGGCTGCTCAGGCTTATAATCGACGCCTACACCGCCTGAAAGATTAATGAATTTTACGTCACAGCCTGTCTACTCGTGAAGCTCGACTGCGAGCTCAAAAAGCTGCTTTGCAAGTGCGGGATAATAGTCATTGGAAACCGTATTTGAAGCAAGGAACGAATGAATTCCGAAAACCTCTGCTCCCATTTCTTTTAAGGTCTTGAAAGCCTCAAAAAGCTGCTCTCTTGTCATACCGTACTTTGAGTCGCCCGGGTTATCCATAACCTGGAAGCCTTCTTTGCTCTCGCCGAGAGTGAAAACTCCGCCCGGATTGAAACGGCATGAAATTGTTTTTGGAATATAGCCTATTGTTTCCTTTAAGAAAGGAATGTGAGTGATATCGTCGAGGTTGATAATTGCGCCAAGTTCTGCCGCCTTGACATATTCCTCTGCGGGAGTCTCATTTGACGAGAACATAATCTCATGACCTTTAAAGCCACATCTGTCACTCATCATAAGCTCGGTAAGGCTTGAGCAGTCAACACCGCAGCCCTCTTCGTGCAAAATCTTAAGTATACCGGGAGGCGGAGTTGCCTTAACAGCAAAATACTCCTTGAAACCCTTATTCCAAGAAAAAGC
>CAVBOS010000126.1:0-5739 GCA_963597005.1 Lachnospiraceae bacterium | reverse complement strand
GCGTGTGTTTCTCGGAGTCTGCAGCGTGCCGAAAAGTGCTTTTTCGACACGCTGAAAAGACCCGACCGATTTGGTCGGGTCTTTCGTTATCAGTCGATTTCAACTGAAACCTTTGTATTTGTTCTGGTAGCAGCGGATCTCATAACAACTCTGATAGCCTTTGCGATTCTGCCCTGCTTACCGATTACTCGGCCCATATCGCTCTCTGCGACATGAAGGTGGAATACGAGCGAGCCGTTAGGATTTTCGTCGCAGCTTACCACTACTTCCTCTGGGTGCTCTACAAGACCCTGAGCAATAGTTTTAAGAAGTTCCTGCATATTAGTGTCCTTTCACTAAAAAGTGATTAGTCGATAACACCGTGCTTCTTGAAGAGAGCCTTAACTGTATCTGTCGGCTGTGCTCCCTTAGCAATCCAATCCTTAGCCTTCTCAGGATCAACCTTAACTACGCTTGGCTCCTGCATAGGATCATAGTAGCCGATCTCCTCGATGAAACGGCCGTCTCTCGGATAACGGGAATCTGCAACAACGATTCTGTAGAAAGGATTCTTCTTAGCACCCATTCTTCTGAGTCTGATTTTAACCATGGTATTTTTCCTCCAAAAATATAATGAAAATATTTATTTCAATATCAACCCGTTTACAGGTGAATATTTTTTACTGTTTAAATGATTATTGATTACATATCGTACGGTGGCATTGAGCCGTTTGAGCCCAGTCCTCCCATACCGTTCATGCCGCCCATTGCCTGAAGCTGGCGCATTTTTCTCTTGCCCTTTTTTCCTGAGAATGACTTGAGCATCTTCTGCATCTGCTTGAACTGATTGAGAAGTCTGTTGACATCCTCGACCTTCTGACCGCAGCCCGCTGCAATTCTCTTGCGGCGCTTTGCGTCGATAATTTCGGGGTGAGATCTTTCCTCGGGGGTCATTGAAAGGATGATTGCAGCCGTTCTGTCCATAATTCTCTCGTCGATATCGAGATCGTCAACATTCTTGACGCCCGGCATCTTGGAAAGAATACCCTTAATCGGGCCCATCTTCTGAACCTGACGGAACTGCTCGAGCATGTCGTTTAGATCCATCTTGTTGTTCATGATTTTTTCGGCTGTCTTTGCTGCGGCTTCTTCGTCAAGCTTGTTCTGAGCGTCCTCGATGAGGGAGAGAACATCGCCCATTCCGAGAATTCTCGAAGCCATTCTGTCGGGGTGGAAAACCTCGAGATCGTCGAGCTTTTCGCCTGTGCCGGCATACTTAATCGGCTTGCCTGTTACCGCTTTAATCGAGAGTGCCGCACCGCCTCTGGTGTCACCGTCGAGCTTGGTGAGGATTACTCCCGTGATGTCGAGAAGATCGTCAAAGCTTTTTGCAACATTGACTGCTTCCTGACCTGTCATTGAGTCGACAACGAGAAGAATGTCAGTCGGTTCAACAGCCTCCTTGATTCTGCGAAGCTCTTCCATGAGTGCCTCGTCTATCTGAAGTCGACCCGCTGTATCTATAATGACGAAATCGTTACCGTAGTCCTTTGCGTGGGCAATAGCCTCTTTCGCTGTTTTTACGGGGTCTTGATTTCCTCTTTCGAAAACCTCTGTCTCAGCCTGAGCACCGACAACCTGTAACTGCTTGATAGCTGCGGGACGGTAGATATCGCCTGCAACAAGAAGCGGTCGGTGGCCCTGCTTTTTGAGCATCTTGGAAAGCTTTGCCGCATGAGTTGTTTTACCTGCACCCTGAAGACCGCACATCATAACGACTGCGGGCGGCTTTGACGGCTGATTGAGTCTCTCGGTAGCGCCGCCCATTAAAGCGGTCAGCTCCTCGTTGACTATCTTGATGACCATCTGAGCCGGAGTTAAGCTCTTCATTACCTCTTCGCCGATAGCTCTCTCGGAAACCTTGGCTGTGAAGTCCTTGGCTACCTTGTAGTTAACATCGGCTTCGAGGAGTGCGAGTCTTACTTCTCTCATTGCTTCCTTAACGTCCTGTTCTGAGAGCTTGCCCTTGCCTCTTAACTTTTTAAAGGAATTCGCAAGCTTGTCTGCGAGACCTTCAAATGCCATAATAATTCTCCTTTATTACTTATTGTCCGATAGAGCTGCCGCCGTATTGATTATATCGGCTACGAGCCCGTCTATCTCAGTGTTGTGTCCTTCGTTTTTGTCTTTGATGAGAAGTGCACAGTCGCAAATCTTTGCAAGAGCTTCTTCTGTTTTGCGAAAACGCTTGACAAGGCCTAATTTATCTTCCATCTCCTGAAGCTCCTTTTCGCTTCGCTTGATGGCATCTCTTACGCCCTGACGGGTGATTCCTCTTACCTCGCTTATCTCTGCAAGTGAGAGATCCTCGTAGTAGTAGCTCTCTGTGACTTCACGCTGAGTCTGAGTCAGCATCTCGCCGTAGAAATCAAGAAGATATGAAATTCTTAAATCCTTAGCCATATTCTGCCTCCTCTCAAAGTGTAAAGGATTTTTCTTTACAGCCTTTGAATTATACTATAAATTAAGCCTTGTGTCAAGCACTGTGAAGCTTTTTTCTTTACACTTGCGGCTTTATTTTCAGTTGACTTTATCATAGCAAAATCTTAAAATGAATTTAGTTCGTTTTTGAACAAAAGAAGGAAAGAAAGGATTTATAAAGATGATTTGTTTTAACTGTGACTACACAGAGGGAGCACATCCCGCCATTATCGACATGCTTGTCCGCACCAATATGGAGCAGACAGTCGGTTACGGCGAGGATGGATACTGCGAAGAGGCAAGAGGGTTCATCAAGAAGGCTTGTGAAAAAGAGGACGCTTATGTTCAGTTTTTGGTCGGCGGTACTCAGGCTAATTTAACTGTTATCTCAGCCGCACTCAGACCGCATCAGGGTGCAATTTGCGCAAAGACGGGTCACATCAATGTTCATGAGTCGGGAGCGATTGAGGCAACGGGTCACAAGTGCATCGCTCTTGAGAGCGGAATGGACGGAAAATTAACGGCAGAGGCAATCGATGAGTGCGTAACTGCGCATTGGAATGACGAGACCCACGAGCATATGGTTCAGCCGAAGCTTGTTTATATCTCTGATTCAACAGAAAACGGCGGCGTTTACACAAAAGCAGAATTGACTGCAATTCATGATGTTTGCAAAAAGCACAATTTGATTTTATATATCGACGGCGCAAGACTCGGTTATGCGCTCATGTCGCCGAAAAATGACGTCACACTGCACGATTTGTGCGAGCTTGCCGATGTATTTTATATCGGCGGAACAAAGGTCGGTGCAATGATGGGTGAGGCGGTCGTCATTATGAATGAGAGCCTTAAGGAAGATTTCCGTTATCTCATCAAGCAGAAGGGCGGAATGTTCGCAAAAGGCAGACTTCTGGGAATTCAGTTCCATGCACTTTTTGAGAACGGACTATATTTTGAAATTTCCAAGCATGCGATTGACGAGGCATTCAAGATTGCAAATGCACTCAAGGAAGTCGGAGTCGAATTTTTAACAGAGCCTGAGAGCAACCAGATTTTCCCGATACTTCCGAATACTGTTCTCGAGAAGCTTTCTGAAAAATATCTGACTGCTTTTTGGTGCAAAATTGACGAGAACCGCTCTGCTGTGAGAATTGCCACAAGCTGGGCAACAAAATCAGAGAACTCCGATGCACTTATCGGAGATATTAAGGAGCTTTTGAAGGCTTAAGCTTATAGGTAAAGGTGGGGTGAATATGTCGAGACCGCTTGCGTTTTCGGGCTTTTCCTTTATGTGCGGCTGTGTCTTGGCATGCGTTCTTCTCCATCTTGGTTTCAGCTTTTCAATTCTCGGAGCGTTGGCGGCTGTGCTTCTCTTTGCCGCAGTCCTTTCGCTCGTTATACTCAAAAATAAAAACAAAATGAACACGGCGGTGCTGAGCTTTTTGGGCTTGGCACTGCTGTTGTGCTTTATTCACGGCAAATTTCTCATAGAGCCTGCTTACAGATTCGCAGACGGCGAAGAATACGATATAAGCGGCACGGTTGAGGATGTCACTTATTATGACAGCTCCGCACGCTTGACGCTCAAATCCGATGAAGTCGGAAAATTTAATTTGTATGTTCCGATTTTGACGGTTGTAGATGTTGGTGACAGCTTTGAGGGCACATTCATATTTGAGAAAAATACCGCAGAAATTTCTTCTGCGCTTTCCGACGGAGTTTATCTCAGTGCTGAAAAGACAAGTTTGAACTTTGAGAAGAACGAAAACAAAAATAAGCTTCTTAAAATACGGGAGCTTTTCGGCGACAGACTCTACTGCTGTTTTGACAGTCTTTCTGCTAAGATAAGTGAGGCTGTGGTCACGGGAAACAGAAGCTATTTGCCGTCTTCGGTGGCTGAAAGCTTCAAAGGTGCGGGGGCGTATCATGTGCTTGTTATTTCAGGTATGCACCTCGCTTTGGCGGCCAGCTTTGCTCTGTTTCTTTTCGGACTTCTTCCGATATCGAGAAAAACAGTTTATATTCTCGAGATGCTGTTTGTCTTTTTCTATATGCTGGTCACGGGATTCGGTGTTTCCGTTGTAAGAGCGGGAATCATGCTTTTTGTTTGCACAATCGGAAAAATAAGCGGCTCAAGATACGACCCCATAACATCGGTGGTTTTTGCGGCAATGCTCATGCTGCTTCAAAATCCGTTTTCTTTGCTTGGGCTTTCGTTTGTTTACAGCTTTGCGGCAGTTTTCGGAATTGAGGTTTCCTATCCCGAGATGATGAGCTTTCTCGAGAAATACATAAAAAAGCTGCCGTACTTTCTTTCTCTTGCCGCAGATGCGGTTTTCTCTCTGATTCTTGTGAGTATTTCGGCTAATATTATGCTTTTGCCGTTCGAGATGCTATTTGGTACGGCGGAGCCGATAAGAAGTGTTGTCTCTGGTACGCTTTTAAGCGTGCCTAGCACGGCGGTGGTCACAATCGGACTTGTCTTTGCGTGTGTTCCGCATACGCTTCATTTTTTGATTTTGCCGCTCAGAGTGATTATGGCTTTGGCAGTGAGACTATGCCTTGCGGTTACAGATTTTGCGTCAGGAATTCCGTCTGTCACGGTGAGTCTTTTTGCGCCGTGCGCATGCTTTTTGATAGCTGTGCTGATTTTGCTCGGTCAGATTTTAGTGCCTAAAAGAAAGGCTTTGACGGCTGTGTTTTGCTCTGTTCTTTTTGTCTTTATGAGTTTTGCGGAAATGAATTTTGCGAGAAATTCAAGCTTTCTGATTGTCTGCACGGGGGCGAAGGGGTTCAGCGTGGCAAGCGTTCAAAATTCCGTGGCGGAAATAGTGGTGACGGATAATTCGACAGTAAGCGACATGAAAGACGCTCTTCAAAAAATCCACTGCGACAAGGTAAGTGCGGTTATTCTTCGTGACGGTCTGAGCGGCAGTGCATGGAGTGAGATTTCGAAAACGGGATATCTCAAGAATGCTTCACGCTCGTATGATATGGAGGGGCTTAGAATAAGCGTGCTGCTCGATGAAAATAAGGATGTGCCAAGCTGTGATGTGCTCGTCACAAGAAGCCTCACGGGCGAGAGAAGAAGTGATTGTACCTTTACGATTGCCGCAAGCGGTGATATAATAGAGAACAATTTGAGTTCGGCGGCTGAGGGAAGATATTTGCTTGCCGAAGAAGACCAAACCATGATTATCGAAGTGAAAAACAATTCGCTTTATATAATTTAAATTGCGAAAATCAAGCTAATCGGAGGGATATTCCGTGCCTAATATG
>CAVBOS010000125.1:0-6055 GCA_963597005.1 Lachnospiraceae bacterium | reverse complement strand
CTACTCAGGCAAGCAGTAAAAATTAACAAGATTACATCTTCCTAAACATACAATTACAAAATTACACAGCACACAAAAACGGCAAATCAGAAAAGATTTGCCGTTTTTTCTTTCCTTACACTTCACTGTACCAAAACAGCTACCGCAAACGCTTGTAAAAGAATATCTTTGGTGATATACTTAAGCTACTATATTTTATTACCTCAGGAGGGTGATTGTCATGTTAAAAAAATCTGTAAGCTTATGTTTAAGCCTTGTTTTGGTTCTAAGCTTGTGCTTTTGTCTGCCACTGAGCGCAAGTGCATATCAGTCTGATGGCACAAAGATTTGTTCATTTAATTATTTCTCTGCTTTAGAAAGCAAAAGTGCTGTTGTTTACAAAGACAGCGATTGTTACACAAGAACCATCGTTTTCCCTGACCCTACTGCCACAAATTGCAAAATAACAAATCTTAAAAGCAACAAAGGCGGCGTCTGGTTAAGGAACTACGGAGAATATTTTACAATAAATACTCAGTCTTTCACAGGTACAGCAAAAATCACTTATAAATTCAACGGTGTATCTCAGACATTCAAATACACCGTCAAAAAGTATGCTAACCCATGCAAAAGCTTTAAAATAGGCTCTACCGACTATGCAAAAAAATTTAACAGCAAAACTTCGTTATACTCTTTCAGAAACATAAAAAAACAAAAGCTGACAATCAAAGCAAACAGCGGTTGGATAATCACAAAAATCGAAACCTGTTCTAACAGATATAACAAAAATACAGATTACAACTATTACTACCCATATAAATCGAGCTTCACAATAAACAATGTAACCTTATTTAGCAACGGACAATCTCATATATATGTAACCTTTAAAAACACTAATAACGGTGCCGAAAATACCCTAATGTATTTTGTCAGATAACAAGAAGCTTCAAACACAAAACCGCTCCGACTGATTTCAGCCGAAGCGGTAATTTTTTATAATCTTACAGTATCTTAGACAAGAAGTCCTGAAGTCTCGGACTCTCGGGATTCGAGAAAATTTTCTCTGGAGTGCCCTGCTCGACTACTCCGCCGCCGTCCATGAAGAGAACTCTGTCGGCTACCTCACGGGCAAAGCCCATCTCGTGAGTTACGACAACCATGGTCATTCCGTCCTCGGCAAGCTCCTTCATAACCTCAAGTACCTCGCCTACCATTTCGGGGTCAAGCGCACTTGTCGGCTCGTCAAAAAGCATGACCTTCGGCTTCATGGCAAGCGCACGCACAATTGCGACACGCTGTTTCTGACCGCCCGAAAGCTGTGCGGGATAAGCGTTAGCCTTGTCGGCAAGTCCGACTCTCTTGAGAAGACGCATAGCCTCCTCTTCCGCTTCCTCCTTGCTCATAAGGCCGTGCTTAACGGGAGCAAGAGTGATGTTCTTGAGAACCGTTTTGTTGTTGAAAAGGTTGAAGTGCTGGAAAACCATTCCCATGTGCTCTCTTACCTTATTGATGTTCACGCCCTTAGCATTAATCACTTTTCCCTCAAAGGAAATCTCGCCCGACGTCGGTGTTTCAAGTAAATTGAGGCAACGCAGGAAAGTTGATTTACCCGAACCCGACGGGCCGATAATAACCACCTTTTCACCGGGAGCGATGTGCTCGGAAACCTTATTGAGAACTATATTTTCGCCAAAGCATTTGGTCAAATCCTTAACGTAAATCACTCTTTCTCAGCCTCCTCTCCACAATACTCATAATCCATGAAAGAACCAAAACAATTGCAAGGTAAATTGCGGCAATCGCAAAGTACGGAACAAATGCCTGGAATGTGTTTGCCTGAATAATCATTGCGCCCTTCGTGAGGTCTTTAAGTCCGATAACGGTAACGATAGATGTCTCTTTTACGAGGGTAATCATTTCGTTTCCGAGTGCGGGAATGCTTGTCTTGAAAGCCTGCGGAATGATGATGGACTTCATAGTGGAAGCGTAAGTAAGTCCCAAGGATCTTCCTGCCTCCATCTGTCCCTTGTCTACGCTCATGATACCCGAACGGAAAATCTCTGCGATGTATGCGCCCGAGTTAATTCCAAAGGAAAGGATAGCGCAGATTGTCATGTTGGTGTCGGAGCTTCTTGCGCTTGCCCAGATAACAAACCACATGATGAGGAGCTGAACCATAGACGGTGTTCCTCTGATAACGGTTAGATAAATCTGACAAACTGCGTTGAAAAAGCCGAGAACCTTGCTTTTGTGCTCACCCTGCTGGTCGTGAGCGGAACGGACTATCGAGACAAGTGCGCCGAGGATAAGACCGATAATGAGCGCAAAGAACGCAACGATAAGCGTAACCTTCAAACCACGCAGAAAATACTGGTAGTTATCCTGATAGACAAAGGTCTGATAAAGCCCCTTTTTAAGTGATTCCATTTGCTTTCTCCTTTCTTCGGATTTTTAATTTCTTTGTTAATTTTCAGCTTTATTGATGTAGGATACCAATATAGCACAAGGAAGCAGTCGAATCAACCTGACTGCTTCCTTTTTTACTGCTTTTTCAGTCTAAATTATTTGATGTACTTGTCGAGGATAGACTGGATTGTGCCGTCCTCCTTGAGCTCTGTGATAGCCTCGTCCATAGCGGAGAGAAGAGCCTCGTTATCCTTGGATACGCATGCTGCGTAGTCCTCTGTAACGTATGCTGTGTCGAGGATCTTGAGTCCCTCGTTAGCCTCTACATAGTTCTTAGCCGGCTGCTCGTCGATAACAACGCAGTCAACCTTGCCGGAAACGAGAGCCTGAACAGCTGTTGCACCGTTTGTGTAAGCAACAACATGATCCTCGCCGAAATCGTCTGAGCAATAGATGTGGCCTGTTGTGGACTCCTGAACACCGATGAGGTCTGCGTTTGCGAGGTCATCAGCTGTCTTAATGTCAGAATCCTCAGGAACGATGATAGCCTGAACGCCTGTTGAATAGGACTGAGTGAAGTTAACGTTCTCTTTTCTCTCTTCTGTAACTGTCATGCCTGCGAAGGAGCAGTCAATCTTGCCCTGCTGAACGGATGTGATGATTGAACCAAAGTCCATATCGACAACCTCGAGTGTAAGACCGAGCTTCTCAGCAACAGCTGTAGCAATCTCAATGTCGATTCCAACAGGAGTGTCTCCGTCATAGTACTCATACGGAGGGAAGGAGACATTTGTGCCGAGTGTGAGAACACCGTCTGTAACAGTTGTGAAGTCGCCTGTAGCAGTAGCGGAAGACTCTGCGCTTGAGTCGCTTGCCTCAGCCTCGCTTGAAGCTGCACTTGACTCTGCTGCGCTGGACTCAGCTGCAGAAGAGCTCGAATCGCTTGATGAGCTTGAATCGCTTGATGAGCTTGAGCATGCTGTGAAAGCCATAGCAGCCATGCTTACTGCCAAAAGAACGGATATAATCTTTTTCATTTTACTTTACCTCTCTTTGTAACCTTTCCGAAACAGATATAGTTTCATGTTTCGCTTAAATAATACAGTGATTATTATAGTCACCAAAGCGGCAAAATGCAAGCTTACGGCACAATTTTGCAAGCTGTAAATCCAACTTTTGTATAAATAAACAAAAATCAGATAAATTCAATGAATAATTTGACTGCATAAATTGTATAGTATACATTCTAATGCAGTGAAATTTCCGCTTAATTTCAATTTCCTCACTTTTTGACGAATTTTCTCAGTTCTTCGTCAGTTTTGCCGAGGATTCTTTTCATTTGTTTGTCGGCATAGACAATCAGGCTTTTTCTGAAACCGATAAGCTGTGTTTTGTGCTGACAAAGCTTTTCCGTGCAATTTTTACAGGAGATATAATCGTTTGTATTCTCGGAAAATCTCTCAGGATAGAGCCAAACGGCAAGTTCCCAGCGAACGACAAGAAGCACGCCGAAGCCCAAAAGAGTCCAAGTGTAGAGATTGGGAATAAAGAAAAGCGGTGTGAACATCATGGCATAGTCCCAATTGTAAATTCGGCACGAGGAACAGCATCTGTTCTTCAAAAACCATGTCTGGAACGGACAGAAAAACAATATACATACCATATCGCAAACGGAAAACGCAAGCGAAATCAAGAGAAGTATCCCCTTGTCGATGAGTCCGAGCATATAAAGTGCACCGATCGCCGCATTGAAAACAATCCAGACAAGTGCAACTATCATGACAGCGTTGTTATCGTGAAGCTTAACGTCTATCGAGCCCGTGCTGTGATAGTTCCTCGCAAACTGCTTTTGACTGCCGGGGCTTTCAAGCTTGGCGGGAATGAACCTTAAAATCATCTCGACCATAAAGCTGACCCAGACAACGAAAAGCACGGGAGTTTTGAGAAAATCCATGAGAGAAACCGAACTTTTCTCGATTCTCAGCCGAATGTAGACGATAAGTGCAAGCACAAAAAGAATCGACCTGTATGTAAGCCGATAGAAATGAAATGCCGACACGGCTGATATTTTTCTTTTTTTCGAAGTTGTTTTTTGTGACATAATTTCACCGCTTTCCGCTATGAAAAATCCATTGAAAGAGCCTTGGATTTACTTTTATTTTAGCACGAAAAAACGAAAATCACAACAAAAAGCCCCGACCTAAATCGGGGCTGATTTATCAAACAATGTTAGGATTTTACCGCTTCAGGACTGATTATTTTTGTCCTGCTCAGGCACCGAATTACTCTGCGAATCAGGCAAATTCTGAGGCGGAGCATAGCTTGCCGAATTTTGACCGTACGCATACATTCTTGCGGCTGCCTCAGCCTTCTGCTTTTTGTTGTATTTAACGAGAATAACCGCAAGAATGACAATGATTACAACAGCACCGATACCGCCGCCGATTAACGCATAAGTGAGCGATACCGAAGCACCCGTGGGCATCTCGAAGTCGACGCGAAGACCGTCACGGAAATCAAGCTGTAACAAATCCCATGTGTAGGTAAGTCCGTCATAAGAAACGCTTGTGGCATTGTTGCTTACGACGTTCGTTCCCTCGGGGAATGTAATTCTTATCTGTGCACTTGCTCCCGACATCGAAATCATACTGCCGTATTCGCTTGTATAAGAGCCGCCCGTATAACTGTCGTCCTGAAATGCCGTGATGGAAACCTTATTTCCGTCAACAGTATACGAAAGAAATTCGCCGTCAAAATCAAACAAATTGGCAAAAGCGTTATCGAAGTCCTTGGAAAGCTTAATATTCTCACCTGTTACTCTCAGTCCCGAATAACCGTCCTCATTATAATCGGAAACAGTTATTCCAGCCGCCGCAAGCATAGATTTATCCTCGTCAGACAGTGACACCGAAGAATCGTAATAATCCTCGTCAACGGCATAAATCATATCAAGATCAATTCTTCCGTCCTTTTTTATGGTTATGCTTGTATCAAGCTTCACACAGCCCGTGAAAAGCAACGCAATCATAGCTGTCATAAGCACGAGTGTTATTCTTTGTCTTGTTTTTTTCATAACTTACCCTCCGTTCGTTTGTCGACAGGAAATTTGTTGAATTTTTACTCGGAAAGATCCGCCTTTGCGAGCAGTGCTCTTCCTATTCCTATCATGTCGGCATATCCGTCCTTAATAAGCTCGTCTGCCTCGGCAATTTTCTTTACGCCGCCGCAGGTGAACACGGGAACATTAACCGCACTCTTGATAATTTTGCTCTCATCCTTGAAAAATCCGGGGAATCTTTTCTTAGGGTCTTTCGGGGTGATAACTCCGTCAACACCCGCAGAAACATCGATGAAATCTGCTCCCGCCTTTTCAAAAAGCTCAGCCGCTTTTACTGCGTCCTCGACCGTTGCTCCCGAACCGTCCTCTCGTCTGTCACAGGCGCCAAAACGAAGTCCCACGAGGAAATCAGGCGAAACCGCTTTCTTTGTTTTTTCGATTATCCCGGTGATAATTCTGACTCTGTTCTCCACGCTTGACGCACCGTACTCATCGTCACGGCGGTTAGTTATCGGTGAATAGAACTGACTTAAAAGATAGCCGTGTGCCGCATGAAGCTCGATTCCGTCAAAGCCGTATTCCTCGGCTCTTTTTGCCGCACTGACGAAGTCC
>CAVBOS010000124.1:0-6070 GCA_963597005.1 Lachnospiraceae bacterium | reverse complement strand
TTGATCCCGATGTTGGAATTCGACTTTTCGCAGAGACATTGAAGGGCAGTGCAGAGATGATTCTTTCCTCCGACTACACTCTTGAGCAGCTTGAGACGGCACTCAGACTCCCCGGCGGAGCAACCGTAACCGCACTCGAGAAGATAGAGTCCATGGGATTTGACGCAATCTTTGAGGAGTTCGTTAAGGTTTCTGTTGAGCACTGCAGAGAGCTCGGCAAGCAGAAGTAATTTATAGTTTTAAATTTTGGGAAATTTTTAGTTTGCATACTAAAATTATATAAGGAGTTACAACCATGAAAAACACAATGATTAAAAACCACGACAGAAGATTCAAGCTTGGCATGCACAGCTACACACTTCACCTTTCAGGCTTCGGCGAGAGCTGGGGCTTCCAGGAGTACGGCGAGCACCACGCATTCGAGCAGGTAGCTACATTTAAGGATCTCGTTGACATCGCTGTTAACGTCGGCCTTGATGTTCTTCATATCACACTTGTCGACATTCAGAACGATACTTCCGATGAGCACCTCGCAGAGTGCAGAAAGATTGCTGAGGACGCCGGCATCGAGCTTGAGCTCAACATCTCTTTCAACGCTCCGTCCGATCCACGTGTAAACTGCTCTATCGAGGAGTCACTTCACATTGCTCACAAGCTTGGCTGTAAGCTCGTTAAGTACAGCACAGATGTCGAGCATCCCGAGAAGTCCTCTCACTCATGCCTCTCACCTGAGGTTATGACACAGCTTATCGCAATTTGCAACGACTTCAAGGCAAACATTCCGCTCATCGAGAAGTACGGCCTTAAGATTGCTATCGAGAACCACTGCGACCTCTTCGCAAACGAGGTAGTTTGGCTTGTAGAGCAGCTCAATCATCCGCTCATCGGCGCTTGCTGTGACACAATCAACTCTCTCATGCTCATGGAGGGCATTGCAGACTGCGTTGACAGAATGGCTCCGTACTGCTACTGCGTACACTTCTGCGATAACAGAGTTTTTGCAGATCCTGACGGCACACATTCTCTCGGTACTGCTATCGGACAGGGCAACGTTGACTGCCGTGCAATCATGGACATTCTTAGAGAGAAGGCACCTGAGGGACTTGACACAATCGACCTCGAGATTGAGCTTCCGCTTTCAGGCCACAGCCTTGAAGAGGGACGCAAGATGGAGCTTCAGGGACTCAAGGAGTCTGTCGAGTACATGTACAAGGAGCTCGGAATCGGCTACAACGCAGCAAAGATTTACGGCGAGAGCAACTATTTTCTCAACAAGTAATTAAGTTTTCCTAATATACCAAAAAACCAAACGGCAACTGCGGGATAATCCTTGCAGTTGCCGTTTTTTGTGTGGTACAATGTAAATGATAAGTTTAAAGATATTAACTATCCTGAACGATAGTTATAATGTAATTTACCGTAGGGCGACCTTTGGCCGCCCACTTGCAAAGATAAATCAAAAAGAGCCACAATATAAGGGGAATGGCAGAATGACACTGCAGCAGCTTAAATATTTTATCTCGGTTGCCGAATTCGGCAATATCACTTACGCCGCACAAAGGCTATATACCTCACAGCCGACGGTCAGCAGACAAATTCAGATGCTCGAAGCAGAGCTCGGTTATCGGCTTTTTAACCGAAACAGCAAGCCTTTAAAGCTCACCGAACACGGAAAAATTCTCTATAACGGTGTGAAAGAGGCTTTGGCTCAAATAGATTTGACTCTTGAGACGGCAAAAATCGCCGCAGAGGGAAAAAGCGGTGCGCTTTCCATAGCATTTCAGACGGGCTATTATTCCGAGTATATGTTCTTTGAAATAATCAACACATTAAAGGAAAGCTGGCCGTCCTTGGAGCTTAAATACAACAAAATGACCACAACCCAACAGCATGTGGGACTTGAGAACGGAAGCATTGACATTGCTATCGGACTCGATTTGCCGCACTGGGAAGAGGCTGGCTTTAAGGTGAAAAAGCTGAAGAGAGAGCAAACCTTGATTGTTGTTTCAAAGGACCACCGACTTGCCAAAAAAGATCACTTGGAATACAAGGACTTGTGCGGCGAGACCTTTTATCTCACCTCGCCGAACGGCTACAGAGTGGAGAGTATTTTTAAGGATGTTTTTTGCCTGACGGACGTTCACCAGGTGGAGGTGGAATCCTCGGAGATAGCCTACTTCAAGGTTATGTCCGAAAACGGTGTGACAATTTCAAATCCGCACGACCCGTACTTGCTCAATAATCCTTACTATCACAGCATACCGTTTGAATCGGAATATTCAGACAGCTATGTCTGCGTGACCAATCCGAACAACACAAATCCCGTTATAGATTTGTTTATGGATTTGATTAAGGACGCAAAGCAGTAATATACTATTTGATTTTGCAGTACAACTTTTTGCAGAGATCTTGAAGTATTATTATCTCAAGAAATAAACCTTTGGGGGTTAGGCTATGAATAATAACACGAAAAATAAAAGAATGAAGTCTTCTTACAGTAAGTCAGGCGGTCTCGGCGGCTTAATGAAATTATCCTGCTTTGTTTGTGCTCTTGTGTTTGCTTGGAGCTTTGTCGGCGACAATTTCTGTGCGGTAAAAGCAGAGGCAAAGTCGGCAATTTCAAGTTCATATACCGAAAAAAACAAGAGCGAAAAAGAGGAAAGCAAGACTAAAAGCGGAGTCGACATCCCCGAGCCTGACTTTGAGCTTTCCGATGTGTTTTATTATTACACAAGTCTTTCTGGTGAGGAACTCAAAATTTACAAGCTTATGCTTCAGGGAATGAATTCTCACGAGGAGTCGATAATTCTTCCTGCGAATATTGATAATAAGATTCAAAACATATTTGATAAGGTGATGAGCGATCATCCTGAGATTTTCTGGGCGAACGGCGGATTCAAATATAATAGTTATTGGGATAAGACGGAGTTTTTGCCTGATTATGACTACACCGCAGAAGAGGCGGAAGAAAAGCAGTGGGAAATTTACACCGCATTGAACAACTTCCGTGCTACTCTTTCCGAAGAGGATTCCGACTATGACGTGATAAGAAAAGCGTATTTGTATATAATCGATACGGTCGATTATGTTGACGGTTCGAGCGATAATCAGAATTTAATCAGCGCACTGGTAAACGGTCAGAGCGTGTGTGCAGGATATGCGAAAGCATTCCAGTATCTTTTGCAAAATAGCGGTATTCAATCGGTTTATGTTCTGGGGAATGCATTTGATGGTGAAAGTTGGGGAGGTCACGCTTGGAATATAGTAAGATGCGGCGATAAATACTATCACGTTGACTCAACCTTCGGTGATAATGTCGACAACGAAAAAATGCTTTCTCTGGGAATTCACAATTATTCTTACTTCTGCATTGATGACACTTCAATTGGCAGAGACCACAAGAAAGCAGCATATTTGCCCGTTCCCGAGTGCAATTCTCTCGATTTAAACTACTATGTGATGAACGGCAGATATTTTGACTATTACGATGACAGTGTTGTTTCAAGTCTTTATAATTCCGTTTATAACGGCGAATATTATTGGAGCTGTCAGTTCTCGAATTACGATGCGTATGCGGCGTGCCTTGCGGACATTAGTGCCGAAAACGGTTTGTACGCAAGGGCTGTAAGCGAGTATATTTGCGATGCGTCTTACATTTATTACAACTATTACGGCAATACATACACGATAATCTGCTATTATTAAAATAAAAGAAGTTATCCGTCAGGGTAACTTCTTTTTGCGTTTATTCAATCATATATTCCATGCACGGTCTTCCGCCCGTTGAGTAGTCTATTCTGCTTTTTATCGTGTCGCATTCAACGAGGTAATTAAGATAGCGCCTCGAGGTGACCTGCGAGAGATTGACGCTCGATGCGATAAATTCGCTTGTGAGATACTCCCCCTTGTGCGCCTTGAGACAGTCGATGACGAGGTTGAGGGTTTTTCTTTGCAAGCCCTTTTGAAGCTCGATTTCCTTGTTTTTCTCGGATACCTGACTTGTGTGCAATAGCTTATCGAGGTCTGCTTGTGTGAATGCCGTGCCGTTCTCGATGAATTTGTGTTTGAGGAGATATTTATCCAGTGCCTGGGCAAAGCGTTCGTATTTGAACGGCTTGATGAGATAGTCGGTTATGCCTAATTGCAGTGCCTCGCGGATGCTTTCCGTGTCGTTGGCGGCGGTAATCATTATCACATCAGCGTCTTTGTTTCGGCGGCGTAGTTCTCGCAGAAGCTCAAGCCCCGAAAATCCCGGCATGTATAAATCGAGAAGAAGCAAATCTACATGAGTTTCGCAGAGAAATTTCAATGCGTCCGTTCCGTTGTGAAAGGTTGCGGCAATTTGTATTCCCGGTGTTTTTTGTGCGAATTGGTTGTTTATTTCTGCGACCATGAGATCGTCTTCTACTATAACCGTTTTAATCATGTGATTTTCCTCCGTTTCTCTTTTTGCGTATGCTTATCGTGAATGAAGAGCCCTCGTTCGGCTCGGAATCGACAGAGAGGTAACCGTCATGCTTTGCGACAATCTCTCTTATAAGTCTGAATCCAATGCCGTGACCCTCGCCACGGGTGGTGAAGTTTCCGTTCATAAGCTCTTCTGTCTGCTCCTCGGTCATTCCGCAACCAGTATCGTCCGTGATGATTGTGAGACCGTCCTCCGACTGCCGTACGAAAAGCTGAACTTGACGAACGCCCTCGACATTCTCGACTGCGTGGAATGCGTTTTCAACGAGATTTCCGATTACCGTGACCATTTCCTTAGTTGAAAGATAATCGTTGTGAGCAGAAAGGAAGCTATCTTTTCTAATGCTGAAATCTATGTCAAGCTCCCTTGCGTGACTTTGCTTTCCAAGCAGAAGTGCGGCGAGGGTTTTGTTTTGTATCTGACCGATGATAGTCTGATAGCTGTTTCGGGTTTCTTGTGAGAGTCCGTCAACAAATGCGATTGCCTGTTCGTAGTTCTCCATTTGAAGCATTCCCGATATGATGTGAAGCTTATTGAGAAATTCGTGAGTTGAGGCTCTGAGCGCTTCGACAATGTGGTTTGAACCGGAAAGCTGGTCGGCAAGCTCGAGTACCTCCGTGCGGTCTCGGAAAATGAGAAGCGTGCCGATTGTCTCTTTGTTTTTTGTGAGCGGCATCACACTTATGAGAAGATTTTTGCCGTCATGCTCGTAAGGGATTAGAGTAAATGAAGTGTTCTCAGTGATGCATTTGTCGCACATTGTGCCGAGTTCTTCGTCGTTTTTGGGTTTATAGTCACTTCCGAAAAGTCTGTCGGCGGCTGAGTTTGAGAAGATTTTGGTTGAGGAAAGATTGCAAGCGATGATTCCCTCGTCTATGTTCTCGAGAATTTCTTCACGCTGTAAGAAAAGCTTTGCAATGTCGGCAGGCTCATAACCGAGAAGGCTTTTTCTTATGTGTCTGGCCGTGTAGGTCGCAAGTGCCATTCCGATTACGGTAAGTCCCATGAAAATGAGCACGAGCTTTGTCATAAGCTTGATTTGAGCGTTTCTCACGGTTGTAAGTGATGCGCTTACCATAATAAATCCGAGAACGCTTCCGTCACTGTCGGCAAGCTGAAAGAAAACTCTTTGCTGGACATTATGAGCACCTTTTTTTGTGGTGAAATAGGGAGTGGGGTCGCTTAGAATCTGAGATTCGTCACCGCCCGCAAATTTTTTGCCGATTTCGCTTTTGTCGGGGTGAAAAAGTCTTACGGAATTTGTGTCCGCGATAACTATATAGTCTATGTCATCCGTGTTTTGGATAATTTCATTAAGGTTTTCTTTCAGACTGTCAGAGAGTGCGCCTGATTTTAGTCCGTCGATAATTTCCGAGTTCTTTGAAAGTAAATATGCCGTGTCTGAAATGGTTTTCTCGAGAGAATTATTAAGTGTGCTTAGCTGAGATGGCATTACAAAGGCGGCTGTTACGAACAGCATAGCCACAACGAGTATAAAGTACGATTTAAAAAGCTTCTGCAAAATAGATTCGTTGTTATTATTCATGAAATTCTCCTTTTTGTGCCAAAGTGGGAATTATCTTTGCTTGTCTATACTTAGTA
>CAVBOS010000123.1:0-6075 GCA_963597005.1 Lachnospiraceae bacterium | reverse complement strand
ATCGCATTGGAAACGGTTGAGAGCGGAAGCATAACTCCCGTCTCGTTGTTGACCGCCATCATGCTGACGAGTATGGTTTTTTCGTTGATTGCGCCGTAAATATCCGAATCGGGAATTTGTCCGCTTTCGTCAGGCTTAAGATAAATCACCTCAAAGCCCTGTTTTTCGAGCTCTTCTGCCGCTTTCAGCACTGATGGGTGCTCAATCGCCGTTGTGACTATTCGATTGCCGCGGCGTTTTCTTGCGTCAGCGCCGCCGAGAACAGCAAGGTTATTCGCCTCTGTTCCTCCCGAGGTGAAGTAAATCTCGCTTTCGTCACAGCCGAGCTTCTTTGCTATTATCTCTCTCGCTTTTGTAATTTCTTTCTCCGCCTCGAAGCCGACAGAATGAAGCGATGACGGGTTTCCCCAGCACTCGCTCATCATGTAGTAAGCTTTGTCAAGAGCCTCCTTACAGACCTTTGTCGTGGCGGAATTGTCAAAATATATCATTATAATTTTCTGTATCCTGTGTCAAAATCTATTATGTTCTTAAGCGGTTCACCATCGTGATAACGCTTAAGATTTTGGGTAACTATATTCAAAATGCGGTTCTTTGTCTCGTTCAGATGGAATCCTCCCGAAACATGCGGCGTAATTATCACATTTTTCGCCGACCAAAGCGCATTGTCGCTCGGAAGCGGTTCTGGTGTCATGACATCAAGACCAGCACCGAAAATCTCGCCGCTGCCCAGTGCCTCAACAAGAGCGTCCTGATCGACTATCGTGCCTCGTCCGACATTAAGAAAAACAGCAGATTTTTTCATTTTCGCAAATCTGTCTTTTGTAAACATATTTGCAGTTTCCTTGGTACCGGGAAGCGAAACGGCTACGCAGTCTGCTCTTCCCAAAATCTCGTCAAGCTCCGAATTCAGGTGAATCTCGTCGGCATACTCGGACGGCGTCAAATCGGTTCTTCTGACGCCGATGACATATGCTCCCATTGCCTTGCAAAGCTTGGCAAACTCTGTGCCTATGTCGCCCATACCGACAACAAGGACAGTTGAGCCCCAAACAGACGTGACTTCGCCGAGATCGCCCCACTTGTGTTCTCTCTGCAAATCATGGTAACCATTAAGCTTTTTGATGAGAGAAAGGTACATTCCGAGCATATGCTCCGCAATGGCAAGACCGTAGCCGCCCGTCACGTTCGTGAGCATTACGCCCTCTGGAAGCGACTTAATAAAAGAGTCCACCCCTGCGGAAACCGTCTGAAGCCACTTAAGGTTTGTGCATGAAGGGAGCATCTTCGGATTGGGACAGCCGAGAATGATGTCTGCCGACTCCATCATTTCCTGTGTGGGGTTTTCGTCAAAGATATATTCGTATTCGGGTACTGTTTCGGAAATTCTCCTGTTATCTTCTTCTGTAACGGAAATACACGATAAAACTCTCATATCATTCACCTGTCATTTATCAAAGTTCTTCTATAACATCAAGCCAAATTCTCGATGAAGCGTCCGACGGCATTCTGAAATCTCCTCTCGGGGAGAGTGTGACAGAACCAACCTTTGGCCCGTCGGGCAAACAAGAACGCTTGAACTGCTGAGTGAAAAATCTTCTGTAGAAGGTTTTCAGCCATTTTTTGATTGTCTCATCATCGTAAGCACCGTCAAAAGCCTTCAATGCCATGCGATAAATCTTGTCTGGTGTGAAACCGAATCTGAGCATATTGTAAAGGAAGAAGTCGTGAAGCTCGTACGGGCCGACCAAATCTTCTGTTTTCTGAGAAATCTCTCCGTCCTTCGGCGGCAAAAGCTCGGGGCTTACGGGAGTATCAAGAATATCATAAAGAACATCTTTTATTTTTTCGTTTGTATCCGCCGTGTACTTGACGAGGTGGCGGACAAGCGTCTTGGGTATCGAGGAATTCACGGCATACATCGACATGTGATCGCCGTTGTAGGTAGCCCAGCCGAGTGCAAGCTCCGAAAGATCACCCGTACCGACAACAATACCGTTTTCCTTGTTGGCAATATCCATGAGGAGCTGGGTTCTTTCTCTTGCCTGAGAGTTCTCATATGTGACATCGAGCTTCTTGGGGTCGTGGCCTATGTCTGCAAAATGCTGATTGACAGCCGCCTGAATGGGAATTTCTCTGAAATTAACTCCCAGTGCCTCTGCAAGCGTCTGAGCGTTAGATTTTGTTCTTCCCGTCGTGCCGAAGCAAGGCATGGATACCGCCTTGATACCGTCACGGTCAAGTCCGAGAGAATCGAACGCATTAACCATAACGAGAAGAGCAAGCGTGGAATCAAGTCCGCCCGAAAGTCCGACAACGGCAGTCTTTGCGTTTATATGCTTGAGTCTTGTGGCAAGACCCGTGTACTGAAGCTGTAATATAGTTTTGCATCTTGTGGAAAGTGCCTGAGTGTTGCTAGGAACGAACGGTCTCGGATCAATAAATCTGTCCGTCTCGAAATCCCAAAATGTCTCTTCTTCGTAGTCAAAAGAAACATAGGTGTATTTATCGCTCAAATCGTCATTCCACGTATTCATTCTTCTTCTTTCCTGAACAAGCTTTTGAACGTCAACATCACCGTAGGTTATTCCTGAAGAAAAGAGCTCGCTTTCACTCACAACAGAGCCGTTCTCGGTAATCAGGCGGTGGCCTGCAAAGACCATGTCCTGAGTGGACTCTCCGAATCCCGAATCGGTGTAGACATAAGCCGAAAGAAGTCGTCCCGAGAATGCGCCGAGCATCATTCTGCGGTAATCGGCTTTACCGATTATCTCATCGGAGCACGATGCGTTCATAATTACGGTTGCACCTGCCGCCGCAAGAGCCGTGCTTGGCGGAGAAGCTATCCAAACATCCTCGCAAACCTCGAAGCCGACGCAGAAATCAGGATTATTTACACATGAGAAAATAATATTCTCTCCCATGGGCACTTCATAGCCGCAGAAATCTATCACGACAGTTCCGTTTGCCGGGGTGAAATGTCTCATTTCGTAAAACTCAGAGTAATTCGGAATATTCTTCTTTGCCGGAAGACCAAGGAGCTCGCCCGATTTAAAAACTGCGACGCAGTTGTAAAGTGCGCCCATGTACGGCACGGGCATTCCAACTCCGACCAAAATGTCACAGTCGCTTGTCTCCTCGATAAGCTCTCTCAGGCACTGCTGTGCCTTTCCCTGGAGAGTTCTGTCCTTAAAAAGATCTCCGCAGGTGTAGCCTGTGACGGCAAGCTCAGGGAAAATTATCGCAGCAGCCTTGTTCTCAGCCGCATCGAAAATCATCTTTTTAATTTCTTCCTTGTTGTAAACAGGGTCGGCAACCTTTACGCTTGGCACTGCCGCCGCCAGTCTTACGAATCCGTCCTTCATAATAAACAAATGACCCGGCATAATGTATATGTCGGGTCTTCCCCTTTCAGAAAAATAGAGAAAAATTGTATTAGCCTGTTACCAAAGCCGCTTCATCACAAGCAATGACTTAATATCCGTCAGAACCCGTGTCGTCATAATATGTAGTGTCATCAGCAGGAATTTCCACATCAGAACCGCTGTCGACATAGCTGTCGGTGCTGTCTGTGTTATCCGAATAGCTGTCCGTAGTCGAATCTGTAGTATCGCCCGAGTAAGCATCGGAACCGACATAGACGCCGTCAACAATTTGTGATGTATCGGTGTTTGGTCCAACCTTGTAGGTTGTCTGTCTCGGAGAATAAACCGACTCGCCAAGCTGTTCGGTATAAAGTGCCTCGCCGTTCTTATAGAAGGTTCTTGAAGCCTCTGCCTTGTAGCCGAGCATATAGGAAGCCTTGAGCTCAACCTGATTTTGAGCGAGGCTGTAGTCTGTCTCGTAAACTACTCCGTCATCTGGATAGAGAGTCTCCTCTGTCCAAGAATCAACAGTTATGCTGTCCCAGCTGTCCGGCTGAACACCGTAAATCTTAACCGTGAGGGTTGTATCCTCCATGCCGGCACAGATATAAATGGTGGTGTCCATATTATTTGTGAATTTATAATCGAGGTCAGGATAGCTTACCGTTGCGTCAAGTCCGATAGGAACATAAGATGAAGGCATCTGGTGGCAGTCTCTGAAGTCAATCTGAAGTCCCGCATACAGACAAGCTATGTAAAGAGTTGATGAAGTCTGGCAAATTCCTCCGCCGTAAACAGGTGTGAGAACACCGCCGACAATTCCATTTGCCGGAAGGAATCCGCTTTCAGCTGTTGTGGAGTCACCGACAATATCGTTAAACGAGAACTGCTCGCCAGGCTGTAAAACAGTACCGTTAATCTTCTCTGCGGCAAGAGCCATGTTGTGGTTGCCGTTCTCCGTGTTTGTGGAAACGGTGTAGTAAGAAGAAATGAGACCGTACTTCTCGTTGAGCATATCAACGGTTACCTCGGGGTCTGTCTTGATTGTCTCAGCCTTAACTGTGCCGTTTGCTTTTTTGTTGAACTGCTCGCCGACAAGAGTAAGAGTCTTGTCCACATCTATCTTCTCACCGGAAGAGCCTTCCTTAAACTTGAACTTCTCCGTCTGAGAATTAAAGGAAGTGATGGTAGCGTTCTCCATCTTAATTTCCGTGGAATCTCTGAATTCTTCGAGCTTCTTCTTTGTGGTGTCGTTTGTCTTTACGGTGTACTCGCAAGTAACGGCAGCCTTTTCGCTTGTTTTGCTTATCTTAGTGAGCTCCGTCTTTGCGTTGTTTGTGTCAATCTCAGCACTGTCACCTGAAATCGCAAGGCTCTGGTTGTTGAATGTAACCGTTACGGTTATCTTCTTCAGTTGTTCCTTGCAGTAGTTTTCAGCCTGAGAAATTGCGTCCTCAAGTGTAAGTCCGCTGATATCAAGTTCTCCGTAGGTGCTTCCCTTCGGGAAGGTATAGGCTTTCGGTGTAGCCGTAGCCTTAACGGCCGCTACGCTCGAAACGCCCGAAACAGAAGCCTCTTCTCCGCCTGCGTTAGAGCATGCCGCAAAGGAAAAGGCACAAACAGCAATCATTGCAGTTATAATAGCTTTTTTCAAAAAATCACTTTTCATTATATATAAATCTCCAAGCATATTGTATTTATCCATACTTCATAATTATAGACCCGTGATTACAAATTGTAAAGAAAAAAGACAGAGTGATTTGAGAATTTTTCTTATCTTATGTAAACTGATTAAAAAAAAGAAAACGGCTCCGAATTAATCGAAGCCGCAAATTTTACCTGAAATCTCTTGTTATAACGTTATCAGCCTTTTTATAGATAAGGCACATGGTTATGCCCTCGATAACCGCCATGATAACTGCCTGCGGGAGTCGCATCACAAGCATTTGCGCGTAAGTCATTTGATAGAAATCATGGTAGAGCATGTAAAGACAATATGTATTCACGAAAATAGTGAAAACGATATTGTTGATAAGCACGTAAGAGATAATTCTCTTAATATTGCACTTCTTGTGAATAAAAAGCGCAGTGATGACTGCCGTCATTGCGTAAGTTATTGTGAGCAGTGGGTTATATGCCCCGAGGCTAAATGTAACGAGCCAATAACCGACTATATCGCCCAGCGCCGCAACGATTGCCGCATGAGGAGCACCGTAACGTCTTGCGGCAATTGCGATAGGCAAAAAGCCGAAGCCGAATCTCAAATTCCAGAAAGAAATCTGCAGATAAGTTTTCAGTACTATCTCCAATGCGATAAGCATTGCAAGAATGGAAAGGTTTGTGACGGACAAGAGTTTTTTGGTGTCTGACATAAAAAATACCTCCTTGTTAGACACCGCGGTTTAACAGGGAGATTCTCCGAGATTAAACAGCGGGATGCGACCTGACTACCGCAAGAATACTTTTCGTCCGAGCGACAACTCCCCGTTCACTCGGCACTTCACGCATTCAGGTCTACTCTGTTTTTTTATCGTTTTACATAGTAATACCTCTTCGCTCTGTTGTCAATAGAAATAAATAAAAATTAGCGAAACGACAAAAGAAAATATTAAAAGTTTTTGTTCTCCCTGTTCTGAATTTCTCTTTGTGTAAACAAGTCGGCTGTCAAAGCCCAACCACGAACGCTATGCGTTCTAAAATGCTTCGCATT
>CAVBOS010000122.1:0-6079 GCA_963597005.1 Lachnospiraceae bacterium | reverse complement strand
AACGGCAAAGGAAGAGGGCACAAAGGTTGAGGAGACTGTAGCTTACTGCAGAGAGAACTTTAACATTGCAATCAAGGATGAGGAGCTCGAGAACGTTGCGGCGCTCAAGGTTGCGATAAGAAATCTTGCGACAAAATACGGCTGTACGGCAGGCGCAATTCAGTGCTGGAACGCACTTCAGGGAGAAATCGGAATCATGCCTTGTGCGGCTAACGCACTTTTGAACGAAGAGGGCTTTCCTGTTGTTTGTGAGACAGATATTCACGGTGCAGTCACCGCACTTATGGTTGAGGCGGCAGGCATGGACGAGAACAGAAGTTTCTTTGCAGACTGGACTGTTCGCCACCCTGACAACGACAACGGCGAGCTTTTACAGCACTGCGGACCGTGGCCGCTTTCGTGCGCATCGTGCAAGCCGACTATCGGCTATCCTTTGGCATTCAGCCACCCCGGAGCAGTCGAGGCGGAGGCTAAGCACGGCGAGGTAACTCTTGCAAGATTTGACGGAGACAACGGCGAGTATTCGCTTCTTCTCGGAAACGCAAAGGGAATTGACGGCCCATACACAAAGGGTACTTATCTCTGGGTTGAGGTCGAGAACTGGCCACGCCTTGAGGCAAAGATAGTGGAAGGCCCGTACATTCACCACTGCGTAGGTATTCATCAGGATGTTGTGCCTGTTTTGTACGAGGCTTGCAAGTACATCGGAGTTAAGGCAGACCTTTATGACGATATCGAGCAGAAGGTTATCGATACTATTCACGGCATTAAGTAATTAAAGGAGAGAATAATGTTTAACGCAAAGGAACTCACCTTAAAGGCATACGACCTTCGCAAGGTGGTTGTTGAAATGATAATGAAATCGGGCGGCGGCCATATCGGAGGAGACTTCTCCGTGATGGAAACGCTCGTCACGCTTTATAACGATCAGATGAATATTTCTCCCGAGAACAAGGATGATCCTAAGAGAGATTATTTTGTTCTTAGCAAGGGACATTCTGTCGAGAGCTACTATGCCGTGCTTGCCGACAAGGGATTTTTCGATACCGACACGGTTATCAACACGTTTTCAAAATTCGGTTCAAAGTTTATCGGACATCCGAACAACGAGCTTGACGGAATTGAGATGAATTCAGGCTCACTCGGCCACGGACTTCCTGTGTGCATAGGAATTGCACTTGCCGCAAGAAAGAACTCGCTTCCGAGCAGAGTTTACACCGTTATGGGTGACGGTGAGGTGGCAGAGGGCTCAGTCTGGGAGGGCTTCATGGCTGCGGGTCACTTCGGTCTTGACAATCTCTGCGCTGTTATTGACAGAAATCATTTGCAGATTTCGGGTACAACGGAGTATGTCATGACTCACGAAAACCTTCACAATCAGGTTGAGAGCTTCGGCTGGAATGTAATAGAAGTGAACGGAAACAGCATAGAGGAGCTTCACGACGCATTCGAGGCGGCAAAGACCGTAAAGGAAAAGCCGACTTGCATCATAGCAAACACAATAAAGGGCTTTGGCGGCGGCGAGGTCATGGAGAACAAAGCCGCATGGCATCACCACGTGCCGAGCAAAGAGGAATATGACCTCATAATGAAGACTATCGACGAGAGGAAGGAGGCACTCGGAAATGAATAAGATCCCAAACAGACAGGCTATTTGCGATACGCTCATGGCTCATGCAAAAACTGACAGAGACATCATCGCACTTTGCTCCGATTCGAGAGGTTCGGCTTCCATGACTCCGTTTTTTAACGAGTTCCCCGAGCAGTCGGTCGAAGTGGGCATTGCCGAGCAGAATTTAGTCAGCATTTCGGCAGGTATGGCACATCTTGGAAAAAAAGCTTATTGCTTTTCTCCCGCATGCTTCCTTTCGACACGCTCCTACGAGCAGGCTAAGGTAGATGTCGCATATTCAAACACAAATGTCAAGCTTATCGGAATTTCCGGCGGAATAAGCTACGGCGAGCTTGGAATGAGCCATCATTCCGCACAGGATATTGCCGCCATGAGTGCAATTCCCAACATGAGAGTTTATCTTCCGAGCGACCGCTTCCAGACGGCAAAGCTGATTGAAGCACTTTTATCGGACGAGAAGCCCGCTTATGTCCGTGTAGGCAGAAACCCTGTCGAGGACATTTATTCAGAGGACAACTGTCCGTTTGAAATGGATAAGGCTACCGTGACAAGATTCGGCGAGAAGAAAACAAAAAAAGTTGTTATAGTTGCTTGCGGTGAAATGGTAAGACCGTCTCTTGAGGCGGCTGAAGCACTCGGTGAAAAAGGTATTTGCGCAGTTGTACTCGATATGTACTGCGTCAAGCCTTTTGACGGAAAAACTCTTCTCGATGAGGCAAAGGACGCAGAGCTTGTTGTCACGATAGAGGAGCACGCACCGTTCGGCGGTCTCGGTTCGATTGCGGCTTCGGTTATCTCCGCAAATGACCCCAAAAAGGTCATTCAGCTTGCACTTCCCGATGATCACGTCATCACGGGAAAGTCTCAGGATGTATTTAATTACTACGGACTTAACGCCGAGGGCATCGTAAAAACGGTGGAAGAAAACCTATGAGCGGCAGATATATAATAAGTATTGACCAGAGCACACAGGGCACAAAGGGCTTGCTTTTCGACAAAAGCGGAACTCTTATTTGTCGTGAGGATATTTCTCACAGACAGCTTATAAACGAGCTTGGCTGGGTTTCGCACGACCCCGAGGAAATATACGAAAATGTAATCGGTGTTATCAAGGCGGTGCTGACAAGAGCGAACGTTACTCCTGATGAAGTTGCGTGTCTCGGCATCTCCAATCAGCGAGAGACAAGCGTACTCTGGGACAGAGAGACAGGCAAGGCACTTAATAACGCAGTAGTCTGGCAGTGCGCAAGGGCGACAGAAATTTGCGAGCGAGAAGAAATAAAGAATAATGCCGATTACGTGTTTGAGACAACGGGACTTAAGTTATCGCCGTATTTCCCTGCGGCAAAAATCGCATGGCTTTTGGAGAACACCGAGGGCGCACGAAAAAAAGCGGAGGACAATAAGCTTTGCCACGCTACCGTGGACAGCTTTCTGGTCTACCGTTTGACTAAGGGCAAGACCTATGCTACCGACTTTTCCAATGCTTCAAGAACTCAGTTATTTGATATTTTCGCACTTAAATGGGACGAAAAAATCTGCTCGCTTTTCGGAATAAAGCCGGAGAATATGCCCACAGTGCTCGATTCAAACGCACTTTACGGCTACACGGACTGCGAGGGAGTTTTCTCAAGTCCGATACCGATTTATGCGGTAATGGGCGATTCTCATGCGGCTCTGTTCGGTCAGGACTGCCGAGAGAACGGCAAGGCAAAGGCGACGTACGGCACGGGCTCGTCTATCATGATGAATATAGGCGAAACCGCAGTTCTCAGCAAAAACGGTCTTGTCACTTCGCTCGCATGGGGAATTAACGGAAAGGTAAGCTACGTTCTTGAGGGCAACCTTAATTACACAGGTGCAGTGATAACATGGCTCAAGGATGATGTCAAGCTTATCGGTGACGCAGGCGAGACTGAAGGCCTTGCCATGGCGGCAAACAAAAACGACAGTCTCTATCTTGTTCCCGCATTCAGCGGACTGGGCGCACCTTACTGGAATTCCCACGCAAAGGCGGCTATAGTCGGAATGGACAGAACAAGCGGCAGAAACGAGATAGTAAGAGCGGCGCTCGACTGCATAGCATATCAGATTACCGATATCGTGAATGCTATGAAAGAGGATTCTTCGATAGATTTGGAGGAGCTTCGTGTGGACGGCGGCCCAACAAAAAACAATTATCTCATGCGTTTTCAGGCTGACATAGCAGACTGCGATGTGCTTGTTCCCAATATGGCAGAGCTTTCGGGAATCGGTGCGGCATATATGGCTGGACTTTCGTGCGGAATATGGGGAGAAGAGATTTTCGACAAAATGAAGCGTGAAAGACATACTCCGAAAATGTCAAGAGAAGAAGCAAGCGCAAAATATGACGGCTGGAAGAAAGCGGTTATGAGCGTTTGCGGTTAAATAAGTCTACGACAATTAATTCATACAAGCGAGGGTCGCTGTGAGAAATCACGGCGGCTTTTGCTTTTTTATTATGTTTGATGTAAAATAAAATATAGCAAACTAAAGCGAAAAGGTGAGGGATAATATGAAGGTTTTGGTTTACGGGTCATTAAATATCGATTATGTATATTCAGTGGAGCACTTTGTCAGGGCTGGCGAGACAATTTCATCTGACGGCAGAAATATTTTTTGCGGCGGAAAGGGACTCAATCAGGCTATAGCCTTTTCGAGGTACGGAATAGAAACTTTTATGGCAGGAGCTGTCGGAAAAGCTGACGGAAAAGTTTTGACAGACGCACTTAAGAACGCAAATGTGAATACAGACTATGTTGTCTCAAAGGATATGCCAAGCGGTCACACGGTTATCCAGAATACACCTGACGGAGAGAACTGCATAATTCTTTTCGGAGGAGCGAATCAAAGTATTACAAAGGAAGATGTCGACAGAACGATTGAGGGCTTTGACAGCGGAGATTATCTCATTCTTCAGAACGAAATTAATCTTTTGGATTATATAATCGAGAGGGCACACGAAAAGAAAATGACCGTCGTGCTGAACCCTTCTCCGATGAACGGAAAAATTTTGAAACTGCCGCTTGATAAGGTCGATATATTTGTTCTCAACGAAATTGAGGCTTGCGGTATATTGGGGCTTGACGAAACAGACTTGTCTAAAGCTGACGGGGAAAATTTGCTTTCGAGACTGAAAGATAAGTTTCCAAATAAGAAAATACTCCTTACGCTCGGTGAAGCTGGTTCACTTTACAGCAACAGAGAAAACACATATTCGCACGGCATATATAAAGCAAAAGCACTTGACACCACGGGTGCGGGGGATACCTTTATGGGTTACTTCGTAGGTGAGATAATAAGCGGAAAAGATGCGTCTTGCGCACTGAAAACAGCGTCAGCCGCTTCGGCAATAGCAGTCGGGAAGAACGGTGCGAGTGTGTCCATACCGTATCTTGAAGAAGTAAAGAAGTTTTTGGGGAATGTGAATGATAGGTTTTAGGCTTATTTTCAACAATTTTAACTTAAAGCCGCATAAAATTTTCTACATATAAATAGTATCATATTGATTTCGTTTGTGATATAATAACTCTAATTGTGTATATATCAATTTGATTACAGGAGATATGTATGAAAAGTAAAAAAATCACGATGACTGCGGCAATAGTTCTTTTGCTTGCGGTTCAGGTAGGAATATGCATATGGTTCGGCACGGGGAAGCTCTCGTTTTTCTGCGATGAGATTTATTCTTACGGTCTTGCCAACAGCACCGATTACGCTTTCCTTGACAATACCACGGCAAATGAATACAGCACGAATAACGGCTGGGTTGACAGCAGTTACTACCGAAACTATGTCACGGTTAAGGAGACTGACGGCTTAGCTTCATTTAAAGCACCGTACGTTAATCAGGTAGCCGATGTTCATCCGCCTGTTTACTATTACTTCTTGCATTTGGTTTGCTTTATCTTTAAGGGAAGCTTCACCAAGTGGACGGGAATAGGGCTGAATATTTTCTTCATGCTATGTGGTGACTTCGTTCTCTATTACATCGCAAGTTATTTCTTTAAGGACGACAAGATTAAATCAATCCTGACTGTCGTGCTGTGGTCGCTGTGCGCATCGGGAATTTCCAATGTTCTATTCATAAGAATGTACATGCTGCTTACAGTGGAAATCATGCTTTATATTGCGGTGCATGTCTGGATAGACAAGCACGGAAAGCTTGATTTTAAGGCTTATTTGCTCGTGTATGCGGCTATGGTGCTCGGAGGACTCACACATTATTATTTCTATCCGTTCGTGTTCTTCTTCTCGGCTCCTATTTGTTTTTATTTCTTCATAAGAAAGAAGCTTGAGAAATTCGTCAAGTATTCTGCGAGCCTTTGCCTCGGATTTTTCACAAATCTCGTGCTTTTTCCTGCAACGCTCAGACACGTTTTCGGTGGCTACAGAGGCACGGAGGTTGCAAATAACCTTAAGAAC
>CAVBOS010000121.1:0-6194 GCA_963597005.1 Lachnospiraceae bacterium | reverse complement strand
GCTCAATATTATATCAGAATGATTTTTCAGAAAGCAATTTATTCTTGACATCCCACAAATCCTGAGATAAATCGACATAGTAGCTATGCGGATTCTCAAATCTTGTGACCTCATCCCAAAGCGTATCAACCTGAGAAGCACAGTAAGCCTTAATTGCATTCAGATTTCTTGGGTTGTAAAGGCACTGACCATTCTCAAAAATCTTGTTTCTGATTGGCACTGCCCTGAAGTTGTCAAGTGTTTTCTTTTTCCAAGTGTTGTTCGGATCGAATATCGTGTACGGCTTTTCGTCATCGATAATCTCTCCGTGCATAGTGATAACATCAGCGATTGCTTTATCTGTATCCTTGTCGTAAAGACGCCAAAGCTCTTTAAAGCCCGGTGTTGTTATCTTAGAAACATTTTCGCTTATTTTGATTTTCGGTTCAACTGAGCCGTCGTCACGCTGAACACCGACAAGCTTATATACTCCTCCGAAAACAGGTTCTGAAGAAGAAGTTATAAGTCTCTCGCCTACGCCAAAGGAATCAATTTTTGCTCCCTGCATAAGCATATCACGAATTATGTATTCGTCAAGTGAATTTGATGCACAAATTTTGCAATCTTCGTATCCTGCCTCATCGAGCATCTGTCTAGCTTTTCTCGAAAGATAAGTAATATCACCCGAATCAATACGAATTCCTGCAGGACGGTAACCAAGCGGAGCTAAAACCTCATTGAAAACCTTAATTGCATTCGGAACACCCGAGTGAAGCACATTATATGTATCGACAAGTAAGGTGCAATTTTGCGGATACTCCTCAGCATAAGCCTTAAAAGCTTCATATTCGGAGTCAAAAAGCTGAATCCAAGAATGTGCCATAGTTCCGAGAGCCGGAACGCCAAACATTTTATCGGTGATTGTACAAGCAGTACCGACACATCCGCCTATATAAGCTGCTCTTGCGCCGTAAACAGCACCGTCAAAGCTCTGTGCTCTTCTCGAACCGAACTCCATTACGGCTCTGCCCTGTGCAGCTCTTACAATTCTGTTTGTCTTAGTTGCAATAAGTGACTGATGGTTTATGCACAAAAGCACCATTGTCTCTATAAACTGAGCCTGAATTGCAGGACCCTTTACCGTAACGAGAGGCTCTCCGGGGAAAATCGGAGTTCCCTCAGGGACACACCAAACATCACAAGAGAACTTAAAATTGGCAAGATATTCAAGAAATTCTTCTTTGAAAATCTTCTTTGACCTCAAATAAGCTATGTCATCTTCAGTAAATTTCAAGTTGTTGAGATACTCGACGAGCTGCTCGACGCCAGCCATAATGGCAAATCCACCGCCGTCTGGTACCTTTCTGAAGAACATATCAAAATAGCAAATCTTATCTTTAAAGCCTTTCGCGAAATAACCGTTTGCCATTGTTAATTCGTAAAAGTCCGTGAGCATTGTTAAATTAATCTTTTGCTCATAAAGTGAAACACTCATAGTACTTCCCCGTGTCCTTAATAACTTCAAATCAGGTGTGATATAGATTTTCGCAAGTATACACTCAGCTTTTTTCAAAGCTTTTCTAATCTATTCTATCACAATAATCAAAAAAGTAAAGTTTTTCCGAAAAAATATTATTCTGCAAGTTGTTTTACTTTACACATCATTTCGTTTTAAGTGTGCACAGCAATCATGCTTTACAGCATTTTTTCTTAACCATATATTATCTATTTAATGCAAAGCCCCCAACCTTTACAGGTTAGGGGCTGCATTTAGCTTATATTATCCTTTGGAATTATTCGTAGTCAACTACGTTAACCCATGTACTTAAGAACGCTTTCTCTTCTTCACTGCCCTTTACCGTGTAAGAAGCAGCTACGATCGGAAGCCATTTCTGAACATACTGCTTAGCAGTATCGCTCTTTGCGCAGAAGAGGTTTAAGTACTTCTCTGCAAGATCCTTGTTCTTAAGAGTAAAGAGAAGATAAGTTCTGGCTGCATCGGCAGATGCATTACCCTGAGTTGCGTGTGACCAGTCGATGATGTAAGCCGTTCCGTCATTCTTAATTATGATGTTGGACGGGTTGAAATCACCGTGGCAAAGCTTGTGGTGCTTCGGAAGAGAATCGAGGCTTGTGTGAAGCTCATATCTTGTTGTTGCGTCGAAATCGGTCTCACTTATTTTTCTCTTCATCTTGTCCCAGAGCTTATTGAGAAGCGGAGCCTTGTGAGAATGCATGTCGAGCTGAATGTCGACAAACATATTGAGGTACTCGTCTTCCTTGTCAGGATTTTCTTCCATGAGCTCGGCAAGAGTCTTGCCTTCAATGTAATCTGTTACAATTGCCCACTTTCCGTCAACCACTGTAACTGCTCTGACACCCGGGATATTGATACCTGTCTGTTCAACTCTGGCAATGTTAAGTGCCTCGTTGAGGATATCAGCCTTGGAATAATTTTCGTCAAAAACCTTAACGCAAGCGTCTCCGTCTCTGTAAACGGTCTTGTCAGGTCTTGTTGCTACTACTTCATTAAGTTCCATAATAAAATCCTCCCTCATTGGTATTGATTTACCAATTATTTGCCATAATATGACTTGAGATAAAGCTCCTTGATATCAGACATCTTTGGATAACGTGGGTTAGCACCTGTGCACTGGTCGTCGAATGCATTCTCAACCATCTCATCAAGAGTATCAAGGAAGTACTGCTCGTCAACTCCATACTCAGCAATCGTCTTCTTTACGCCAACGTGCTCCTTGAGCTCCTCAATTGCCTTGATGAAGTTCTCGAAGATCTCGTTGTCGTTCTTGCCCTTGATGCCGATGAACTTAGCCATCTCAACATATCTGTCAAATGCATGCGGATATGTGTACTGAGAGAATGTACCCATCTTAGCGAGGTCGTCCTCAGCGTTATATCTCATAACATTTGTGAGGATAACTGCGTTAGCCAAGCCGTGCGGAATGTGATGATATGCACCAAGCTTATGAGCCATAGAGTGGTTAAGTCCGAGGAATGCGTTAGCAAATGCCATACCTGCCAAGCAAGATGCCTCTGCCATTCTGTTTCTAGCCTCAACATCGTTTCCGTTGTCGTATGCTCTCGGGAGATACTCGAATACGAGCTTAGCTGCCTTAAGAGCAGGACCGTCGGAGAACTCAGAAGCCATGATAGAAACATAAGCCTCCATAGCGTGTGTGAGAACGTCAACACCGGATGCAGATGTGAGTCCCTTAGGCTGTGTCATCATATTGTCTGTGTCGACAATAGCCATGTTCGGAAGGAGCTCATAGTCAGCAAGCGGATACTTTGTGCCTGTCTTCTCATCTGTGATAACAGCGAACGGAGTAACCTCAGAACCTGTACCGGAGGATGTTGGGATAGCGATAAAGTAAGCCTTCTCACCCATCTTCGGGAATGTGTAAATTCTCTTTCTGATATCCATGAAGTCCATAGCCATTCTGTAGAAGTCAGCGTCCGGATGCTCATAGAGAACCCACATGATCTTTGCAGCGTCCATTGCGGAACCACCGCCGAGAGCGATGATAACATCAGGCTCGAACTTTGTCATTCTCTCTGCACCTGCCTGTGCGGAAGAAAGTGTCGGATCCGGCTGAACGTCACTGAAGACCTCATATTTGATGCCCATTTCGTCGAGCTTATCTGTAATACCCTTTGTGTAATTATTCTTATACAAGAAGCTGTCAGTTACGAGGAATGCTCTCTTCTTACCGAGAACGCTCTTAAGCTCATCGAGAGCAACAGGTGTACAGCCCTTTCTGAAATATACCTTGGAAGGTGTTCTGAACCAAAGCATGTTCTCTCTCCTCTCAGCAACAGTCTTAACATTGATAAGGTGCTTAACACCAACGTTTTCGGAAACGGAGTTACCACCCCATGAACCGCAACCAAGTGTAAGAGAAGGAGCGAGCTTGAAGTTATAAAGGTCACCGATACCACCGTGAGATGACGGAGTATTTACGAGAATACGGCAAGTCTTCATTGCAGCCTGGTGCTTAGCCATCTTCTCTTTCTCGTTGACATTGATGTAAAGAGAAGAAGAGTGACCGTAACCGCCGTCAGCGATGAGCTGAGCTGCCTTTGCGATAGCCTCGTCGAAGTCCTTAGCCTTGTACATAGCAAGAACAGGAGAAAGCTTCTCGTGAGCGAATTCCTCAGAGATATCAACACTCTCAACTTCACCGATGAGAATCTTTGTGTACTCAGGAACTGTTACGCCAGCGAGCTCTGCAATCTTATATGCCGGCTGACCAACAATCTTAGCGTTAAGAGCGCCGTTGATGATGATTGTCTTTCTTACCTTCTCGATTTCGTCAGGCTTGAGGAAGTAGCAGTTTCTCTTTGCGAACTCTGCCTTAACCTGCTTGTAAACTGTAGGAAGAACGATAACGGACTGCTCGGAAGCACAAATCATACCGTTATCAAATGTCTTTGAATGAATGATAGAGTTAACAGCGAGTGTAACATCAGCTGTATCGTCGATGATAGCAGGAACGTTACCTGCGCCAACGCCGAGTGCCGGCTTACCGGAAGAATAAGCAGCCTTAACCATTCCGGGACCGCCTGTAGCAAGAATGAGGTCTGCCTCTTTCATAACAAGGTTTGTGAGCTCGAGAGAAGGAATGTCAATCCATCCGATGATTCCCTCAGGCGCGCCTGCCTTAACAGCAGCCTCAAGAACAACCTTTGCAGCAGCAATTGTGCTCTTCTTTGCACGTGGGTGTGGGCTGATGATGATACCGTTTCTTGTCTTAAGAGAAATAAGAGTCTTGAAGATAGCTGTTGATGTTGGGTTTGTTGTAGGAATAACAGCTGCGACAACGCCGAACGGCTCTGCGATCTTCTTTACTCCGTAAACAGGATCCTCTTCGATAACACCGCAAGTCTTTGTGTCCTTGTACTTGTGATAGATGTACTCTGCAGCATAGTGGTTCTTGATGATCTTATCTTCAACAATACCCATGCCCGTCTCTTCTACAGCCATCTTAGCAAGCGGAATTCTTGCCATGTTAGCTGCAACAGCTGCCTCTCTGAAAATCTTATCTACCTGCTCCTGGGAGTATGTAGAAAATATCTTCTGGGCCTCTCTGACTCTCGCAAGCAGCTTCTCAAAGCTTTCTACGTTGTCAACTACTTCATAGGTGTTCTTATTTTCCATAATGAATACCTCGCCTTTCTTTGTTTGCATACTTTCTTTGTTTTATGTAGAATTTACTGTTTACCGTTAATATGTTTTGAGAGCAGAATAAGCGATGACGCCATATTCTCGTTAAGCACATAAACATATTCGGGAACCGTAAGTTGCACCGAAGTGAAATTCCAGATTGAATAAATCTCGGATTCGACAAGTAAATTTGCGATTTGCTGAGCCGCGTTGTCAGGGCAAGTAATAATGCCGACCTTAACATGATTCAGCTTTGCAAATTCCTTAAGTCTTTCTATCGGTAAGATTGCCTTGTTTATGCTCTTATCATTATAAGCCCTCGGGTCATTGTCAAAAGCGGCGATTATGTTGAAACCGCATTCTGAAAATCCCTCGTGCTTCAAAAGAGCCTTCCCGAGACTTCCCGCACCGACTATTACCGCATTAAGTGAATCGTTGTATCCGAGAAAGCTCTCAAGCTCACCGATAAGTTGGTTAACATTATAACCGATTTTCGGCTTGCCCGAACTCGAAATGGAAGCCAAGTCTTTTCTTACCACAACATGGTTAAGGTTAAGTGCTGCGGCAATTTTTGTCGCCGACATATTCTGGGTGCCTGTGCCTGATATTTGCTTAAGATAGTTAAGATATATCGGCAATCTCAGAAGTGTTTGTTTTGGTATTCCTGAGACAGTCATTTCATTTAACCTCCGCATCTCTGTTGTTTGACAAAAGTTTAACACAAGTTAATTAAGAATGCAATATCAATATTTCAATATTGTTAAAAATCTATCAATGATATAAAGCTCGGTGCGATTGTTATATATTTTTGTGGCTTTTGACACACTCATTCTAACACAAAAATAAATAAATGACAATACTCTTGACTAATTTGTTATTTTTTATTATAATAGCTTCGTTCTCAATTCGCTACTGTAGCACAGTTGGTAGTGCAGCTGATTCGTAATCAGCAGGTCGCAGGTTCGAGTCCCGTCAGTAGCTCCAAATATCAAAACCGCAGTATAAAGCAATTTTCAAAAAGGCTTTGTAC
>CAVBOS010000120.1:0-6246 GCA_963597005.1 Lachnospiraceae bacterium | reverse complement strand
TCGTGACCCTGACTCATTCCGTCGCAAATATCCGTTGCAAAGTAAAGCGCACCCTTTCCGCCCGCATCGTGAACACCTTTGTAGGCAAGGTTTGCAAAATCGAGCAGATGAGCAGAGCCGGGGTGACTCTGACCGTAAGTGCTCTCTATTAAAATTTGCGGCTTTTCGAGGTCTTCGACCGTCCAGCCCATACCTATTCTCAGCGGATCCATTTCGGGAGCAATCGCTCTTATTTCCTGACTTTTTAGCATACTGACACACCTTCCTTAAAACAGCAGATAAATATAAGACCGCACTTAGATTATACTCTTCAAAGTCTAAAATATAAAGACTCAAATTGTAAAGCTTTTGTAATTGATTTTTATCTGAACATTCTGTAAATTTTGCAAAATTCGGCATTTTGACGGAAAAAAACAGCACTTTTAAATTTGACCGAAAGTCATTTATGTGTTAAAATATATCGAATTAGTTCAAAACGATATAATTTGAAAGGTGAAAGATTTATGGAAAAATTGATATCCTTTACAGTTCCGTGCTACAACTCGGCTGATTACATGAGTGTTTGCATCGAGAGCTTGCTTAAGGGCGGAGACAGAGTAGAGATTATCATCATCGATGACGGCTCAAAGGACAGAACAGGCGAAATTGCGGACGAGTATGCAGAGAAATATCCCAATATCGTCAAGGTCGTTCATCAGGAGAACGGCGGCCACGGCGAGGGAATCAATCAGGGCATTGCTCACGCTACGGGAAAATATTTCAAGGTTGTCGATTCCGACGACTGGGTCGGTGAGGATGCACTCGAGAAGATTCTTGACATCATCGGCGGCACAGCAGAGAAAAATTTACCCGATCTTTTTGTGTGCAACTACCTCTACTATATAAAGGGTGAGGGAATTCACAGAAGAATTAAGTATGGTTCGATTTTCCCCGAACACAAAATCGTTTCGTGGGAGCAGACGAAGCCGTTCCTTATGAGCCAGAATTTGACTCTTCACTCATGCATGTTCAAGACAAGCGTTATGAAAGATAACGGTCTTGTGCTTCCAAAGCATACCTTCTACGAGGATAACTACTATGTTTATTATTCCATTCCGTATGCAAAGAAGATTATGTATCTTAACTTGGATTTTTACTTCTACCTTATCGGCAGAGACGGTCAGTCCGTTGCCAAGGAGGCACTTCTCAAGAGATATGCTCAGCAGCTCAAGGTAACCAAGCTTTGCTTCGAGGCGCACAGAATTCTCGATATCAAGAATACCGAGCCGCATCTTTACAGATGCCTTTATCATCACTTGAGACTTATGTTTATCTTAAGCTCGCTTTTCTGCAGACTCAACAAGTCAAAGGAAACAGACAGAGAGATGAGAGAATTCTGGAAGGAGCTCTATCAAATTGATGAGCCGCTTGCAAGAAAATTCAAGCATTTAAGCGTTGTAACATTCCTCAATCTTCCCGGAAAAGCAGGACAGGAGATTTGCTCGCTTTCCTACAAGACAGCTCACAAATTCCTCAAATTTAACTAAGATTTATTCAGCAGAATCGAAATTATCGGTTCTGCTGTTTGCTTTTTGTTCGATAATATGCTATACTCCTATTACTTTTGAATTTACATAAAACAATAGGAGATTATATGCTTCAAAAAACTCATGCGGCAGTCGGAACAGCGACAAGCCTTGCGATGTTCATTCCAACTGACATTCCCACACTGATAATCGGCACGGGAATGGCACTTGTAGGTTCAGTCATATGCGATATTGACTCTGGCACTTCAAGCTCAAGAAAGCAAGCCAATATGATAATGTTTTTCATTCTCGGCATTTGTGTTTTGCTCGGCGGTGTCGAATACTTTTTTCATCTCGGACTTAGGGAAAGGCTTCTTTCAAATAACGGTTTGGTTCGGTCGATTTTGTGTGCGGCTGTTTTCATTTCCGTTTGTCTTATCGGCAAGCAAACTGCTCACAGAAGCTTCATGCATTCATTTTTGTGTCTCGGAATTCTTTATTCATGCATTGCGATTTCCTTTCCGATAGGCGCACGATATTTTGCGGCGGCTTTCTTTTCGCATCAGGTGATTGACGTGCTGAATAAAAAAGGAGTCAGACTGCTATATCCCATTAAAACGGGATTTTCCATAAATCTTTGCCGTTCTGACGGACTTATCAACAAAATACTTTTTCTTGCGGGAATGATTGCGTCTGTTTCCATGGTGCTTTATTCGGTAATCCTGATTGTAACACTCGGTTTGTGAGCCTCTTTTCTTGATAATTGAGAATTCTTGTGCTATTATTTTTTGAGCTAAAGAAAGAAAAAGATAGGAATATCGAGGTCAATAATGGAAAATTTTGTATTTGCGCTCAACGCAACTTTGCCTGTATTTTTGATAATACTGCTCGGCTGGTTTTTGAATAAGGTAGGCATATTTAACGATACCTACAATAAAGCCGCCAACAACTATGTTTTTAAATGTGCTCTACCGTTCAGCCTGTTCGACTCTATCTCAAAGATGGATCTTTACACTGACTTCAAGCCAAGCTTTGCGATTTACTGTGCACTGGTCACGATAGTGTTTTTCTCACTGACATGGGCTCTTTCCTTCGTGTTCTTCAGAAAGAACAGGGGTTTAATCGGAGCGTTCGCTCAGGGTGCAACACGTTCAAGTGCGGCAATTCTCGGAGTTGCATTTGCCGTGAATATCTACGGCTCATCGGGAATGGTGCCGATGATGATAGTCTCCGCCGTTCCGCTTTTCAATATTTTCTCGGTGCTGATTCTACTTTTTTCGCCACAGGTTGACGAAGAGGGAAATCTTCTTCCAAAAACCAAGGTGAGCGTCGGTGCAGCAATCAAAAAGGCTCTTATAGGAATAATCACAAATCCGATAATACTCGGTATTCTTGCGGGAATTCCGTTTGCACTACTCAAAATAAGTCTGCCGACAATTCTCACAAAGACTATTTCCACTGTCGGCGGCACGGCGTCTCCCGTTGCCCTATTGGTGGTCGGCGCTTCGTTCTCGGGCGGTGCGGCTCTCAAGAAGCTGAAGCCTGCCTGCGCCGCAACTTTTATCAAGCTTATTCTCTTGCCGGCGGTCTTTCTTCCGATAGCCGCTTACATGGGATTTCGTGATTCCGAGATTGTTGCGATTCTCATTTTGCTCGGCTCACCGACAACGGTCGCAAGCTATGTCATGACGAGAAACATGAAGGGCGATGCGGTCTTAAGCTCAGATATAGTCGTGCTTTCCACTTTACTTTCAAGTGCAAGCCTTACGCTTTGGATATTCGTGCTTAAATCCTTTAATTTGATGTAAGATGTTAAGAGGGTGATAAAATGAAAAGAAAGCTGATTTTGGCTTTTGTTTTTCTGTTTGCAATCGCTTTGTTCACGGGCTGTAAATCAGATGTTTCACGAGAGGAGTCATCCCAAAGCGAGACTAAGCTTGACACTACCGTTATTGATAACATTTTGGAACGGGGCTATCTTACGGTAGGTTGCAGTGAAGAATCAACATCACTTTTCGAATATGACGAAAAGAACGGGAAATACAGCGGGCTTGAAGCCGATATAGCATATGAAACAGCCGCCGAAATCTTTGGAGTAACCGCAGAAAAAGCTGAGAAGGACGGGCTTGTCGAGTTTGTTCCTGTCACTTCCGAGAATAGAGAGAGTCTCGTTTTGTGGGGCAACTTTGATGTGCTTTTGGCAAATTACACAATTACAAGCGAAAGAAAACAAACACTCAGCTTTTCTGACAGCTACTACACGGATTATCTTGCCGTTCTGGTTTCAAAGGAATCTAAGCTTTCAAATGTGAGCGACCTGACGAATAAAAATGTCGGTGTGGTAAGAAGCACAACGTCGGAAGATAATTTAAAGACATATTTTTCTTCTCTCGAAAAAAACAAGGATTATCCGTTCTTCTTTGAGTATGCTGATTTGGATGCGGCGGTTGCGGCTCTGAAAGACAATGTTGTGTCTGCCGTATGCTGTGACGAGAATCTCATTTCCGAGTATGCCGTCGATGGCTATGAACTTTTGGACGAAAAGGTAGTCGGTCAGCACTACGGTGCGGCTGTGAAGCCTGAGAACGAATTACTGCTCGATTATGTCAATTCTTCAATAGCAAAGTGCATAAAATGAATATTGGCGAACGTTTCAAAAGCGTTCGCTTTTATTTTTACAATTTTTCTTTCGATTTTGTCATAAATATTGAAAAATATTGTTTTGACAGTTATAATTAGACTGAGAAAGTTTCGAAGACTTTCAAAGGTATGTGAGTTAAGCCGGAATTTCTCAAATGGCAGTTTGAGTTTGAGGCTTAGAAAAGAGTTAAATGTATTTAGAAAAGATTATGCCTTATAATCAGTGAAAGAGAGGAAGTTTTTTATGAGAAAAACCAAGATTATTTGTACTATCGGCCCTGCGTCCGAGAAAGAGGAGGTTTTCCGCCAGCTGTGTGAGGCGGGAATGAACGTTGCAAGACTTAACTTTTCTCATGGCTCACACGAGGAGCACCAGAAGAAAATTGATATGATAAAGAAGGTAAGAGCAGAGCTCAACATGCCTATCGCAATCATGCTTGATACAAAGGGTCCCGAGTATCGTGTAGGCGAATTCAAAGGCGGCAAGGCAGAGCTTGCAGAGGGCTCAAAATTTACCTTTACAACAGAGGATATCATCGGTGACAAGACAAAGTGTTCTGTTTCATACAAGAACCTCATGCACGATTTGAAGGTTGGCGATACCGTTTTGGTTAACAACGGACTTCTTGACTTCGTTGTTGACGAGCTTACCGATACCGAGGCTATTTGCACAGTTCGTTCGGGCGGAACAATCTCAAACCGCAAGAGCATGAACTTTCCTGACCACATCCTCAAGAACGAATTCTTAAGCGAGCAGGACAAGAATGATCTTCTTTTCGGTATCAAGAACGACGTTGATTTCGTTGCCGCTTCATTCGTTTCAACTAAGCAGAATCTCGTTGACATGAGAAAGTTCCTTAACGAGAACGGCGGTGCAAGAATCGACATCATCGCTAAGATTGAGAACCGCACAGGCGTAAACAATATTGATGAGATTTGCGAGGTTGCAGACGGCATCATGGTCGCAAGAGGTGACCTCGGAGTTGAAGTTCCGTTCATGGAGCTTCCGTCACTTCAGAAGAAGCTTATTTCCAAGTGCCGCATGCTCGGCAAGAGAGTTATCACAGCTACCGAGATGCTCGAGTCTATGATTCATAATCCGAGACCGACAAGAGCTGAGGCAAGTGACGTTGCAAACGCTGTTTACGACGGAACAAGTGCCGTTATGCTTTCGGGAGAGTCTGCCGCAGGTAAATATCCTGTTCAGGCAGTTAAGACAATGGCTGAGATTTGCTCTGTTGCTGAAGAGAATATCGACTTCAAGAACTGGTTCAAAGAGACTGATTATACCATAAGAAATCAGGTTGATGCTGTTTCTCACGCTACCTGCTCCATGGCAATTGACCTCAACGCAAGAGCAATTGTTGTTTCCTCAATTTCAGGTATTACCGTCAGAATGGTTAGCCGTTTCCGTTGCCCGATTGACATCATCGGTATCACAACAGACGAAAAGGCATGGAGAAAGCTCAACCTTTCATGGGGCGTTACACCTGTTCTTTCAGAGGAGTTCTCGAGCCTTGACGTTATGTTCTACTTCGCTATCGAGAACGCTAAGAAGGTACTTAACCTCAAGAAGGGTGAGAGCCTTGTTCTCACAGGCGGTAAGAGCGGTAAAGAAGGCTCTACAAACACAATCAGAGTTGAGACTGTTTAATTTTAAATATCAAAACAATTCGGACGGGGCAGAAAAACTGCCTCGTTCTTTTTGCTTTTGATGCTTAATACCGTGCAATTCTTATATATTCCCGTAGGGGCGACCTTCGTGTCAAGAGGAACATAGTTTACAGTTTGTGTAAGAACATACTTTACACTTTTTGTAAACTATCTTATTACACTAAACACTTCGGTCGCCATCACTCCGAGATGAAATCGATAAAAGGGCGGTCAAAGACCGCCCCTACGGGATTTGTGTTCTGCATTTCTCTTTATGCAAATAGGTCGGCAAGAAAATACCCGTCTGCGAATGTTTTTTAGAGTGTGGAGTAAGGTTTTAATTAACAATTAATAAATTATAATGAATAATTAGCAGATACACGGTTTTTATTTTTGATGCTTAATACCGTGCAATTCTCATATATTCCCGTAGGGGCGACCTTCGGTC